>JBOGXS010000235.1:0-3996 GCA_050693815.1 Thermoleophilaceae bacterium
TTCGAAACCACCTCGGCGTCCTCGCCGACTCGACCCGCCACTGGCATCCGTGGGCCGACGACGTCTACCGGCGCGCCCGCCAGCGCGGAGCCGACCATCCCCACGCGATCCGCATCCTCGGCCGCGCATGGACACGCGTCCTCTGGCGCTGCTGGGTCGACCGCGTGCCCTACGACCCCACCCGACACGGCAACCTGCGACAGCTCCAGCAAGTTGGGGGTTGACACAGGGCGTCTCACGCCGCCACGGCCTCCGAGCCGAGCGGGCTTCGGTCGGGCTCGGGCACGGCTTCCATGACCTTCTCGAGCAGGTCGTCGGGACGCGCTCCCTCGCTCAGGCCCTCGTAGCTCAGCACGAGCCGGTGGCGGAGCACCTCGGGGGCGAGGTCGCGCACGTCGCTCGCCAGCACGTGGCGCCTGCCCCGCAGCAGCGCCAGCGACCGCGCCGCCTGCACCAGCCCGATCGGCCCGCGCGGCGACGCCCCGTAGCTCAGCAGCGCCTCCACGTCGGTCAGCCCGTATCGCCCCGGGCGGCGCGTGGCATCGGCGAGCGCCACCGCGTAGTCGATCACCTCGCGGTCCACGATCACGTCGGCCGCGGCCCGGCGGAAGCGCAGCAGGTCCGCCACCGAGAGCCGCTCCTCCACCACGGCCTCCGGATCGAGCGAGCTGCTCACCACCGCGGCCTCGTCGCCCGGCGAGGGGTAGTCCACGAGGATCTTCATCAGGAAACGGTCGACCTGCGCCTCCGGCAGCGGGTAGGTGCCTTCCGACTCGATCGGGTTCTGGGTGGCGAGCACGAGGAAGGGCAGCGGCACCGCGTGCGTGCGACCGCCGATCGTGACCTGCTGCTCCTGCATGACCTCGAGCAGCGCCGACTGCACCTTGGCCGGCGCGCGGTTGATCTCGTCGGCGAGCAGGAAGTTTGCGAACACGGGGCCGAGCTCGGTGTCGAAGCGGCCGCTGTCCGGCCGGTAGACTCGCGTGCCCACCAGGTCCGAGGGCACGAGGTCCGGGGTGAACTGGATGCGGCTGAAGCTGCCGCCGACCACCGAGGCCAGCGTCTTGATGGTGAGCGTCTTGGCGAGCCCCGGAACGCCCTCCAGCAGCACGTGCCCGCCGGTGAGCAGCGCCACCATCACGCGCTCGAGCATCGCGTCCTGGCCGATGATCACGCGCTTGATCTCGAAGAGCGCTCCCTCGAGCGCGTCCCGCGGTTCCTCGTGCAGTTCCCTCTCGCTCATGGCGACCAACCTACGGAGGAGAAGGTCACCGGCGCATAACGCTCCCGGCAAAGCAGGCCGGCCAGGCATCAGCGGGGGCCCGGGGGCGCGAGCCGCCGGCTAATCTCATCGGGGTGCGCGTGCTCGTCGCCGAGGACGAACGCAGGGTCGCGGACGCGGTCGCCCGTGGGCTGCGTCGCGAGGGGATGGCGGTCGACGTGGCCTACGACGGGGCCAGCGCGCTCGACAAGGCGCGACTGAACGGCTACGACGTGGTCGTGCTCGACCGCGACCTGCCGGTCCTGCACGGCGACGACGTGTGCCGGACGCTGCGTGACGAGGAGCAGGACAGCCGGGTGCTGATGCTCACCGCGGCGTCCGGGACCGAGGACCTGGTCGACGGCCTGTCGCTCGGCGCGGACGACTACATGCCCAAGCCGTTCGCCTTCGCCGAGCTGGTGGCGCGGCTGCGCGCGCTCGCCCGGCGCGCCCGCCCGGCGCGGCCGCCCACCCTGCGCGCGGGGCGGCTGGAGCTCGACCCGGCCCGCCACACGGTCACGAGCGACGGGCACCCGGTGGAGCTGACGCCCAAGGAGTTCGCCGTGCTGGAGGCGCTGATGGCGGCGGACGGCGCGGTGGTCTCGAACGACGAGCTGGTGGCCCGGGTGTGGGACGAGAACGCCGACCCGTTCACCAACTCCGTGCGCATGACCGTCCTGAGGCTGCGGCGCAAGCTGGGCAGCCCGTCCGCCATCGAGACCGTGAAGGGGGCGGGGTACCGGGTGTGAGGCGGCCGCGGCCGACCGTCCGCACGCGCCTGACCGCGCTCTACGCCGGGCTCGTGGCGGCGTCCACGGGCGTGCTCCTGCTGGTGAGCTACTGGCTGCTGGGCCGCCACTTCGACCGCACGCTGCCCGAGGCGCTGGCCAGCGACGCTATCCGCGAGGTCGCGATCCAGTACCTCGTGGCCTTCGCCGGCGTGCTGCTCGTGGCGGGCGCCGTGGGCTGGGTGGTCGCCGGCCGCGTGCTTGCTCCGCTCAAGCGCATCAGCGGCACCGCGCGCCGCGTGTCCGAGGAGCGCCTGGGAGAGCGCATCCCGGTGGCCGGGCCGCAGGACGAGATGCGTGAGCTGGGCGAGACGCTCAACTCGATGCTCGACCGGCTCGCCCAGTCGTTCGACGCCCAGCGCAGGTTCGTGGCGAACGCGAGCCACGAGCTCCGGAGCCCGCTCACCGTGATCCGCTCCGAGGCCGAGGTGGCGCTGGCCAATCCCGACCCCGACCTGGATGAGCTGCGTGCGATGGCCGAGTCGGTGGTTCAGGCGAGCCGCCGCACCGAGGCGCTGCTGGCGGGCCTGCTGATCCTGGCCCGCAGCCAGCGCGGGCTGCTGCGAAGCGAGCCGGTCGACCTGGCCGGCGCGGTGCGCGCGGCCGCCGAGGGGGCCGAGCCCGCCGCGGAGAGCGAGGGCGTGCGGCTCGTGACCGACCTCGAGCCCGCCGCCGTGGAGGGCGATGCCGCGCTGTTGGAGCGCCTCGCGGCCAACCTGTTGGAGAACGCCGTGCGCTACAACCGCCCCGGCGGATTCGTGCACGTGTGGACCCGCGAGGGCATCGGCAGCGCCGAGCTGCGGGTGGAGAACAGCGGACCGCCGGTCGGCGGCGAGGCCGCCGCCCGGCTGGCGGAGCCCTTCGAGCGGCTGGCGCGAGAGGCCGATGCCCGCGGAGCGGGCCTCGGCCTCTCGATCGTGCGCGCGGTCAGCGAGGCCCACGGCGGCGCCCTCTCGATCGAGCCGCGCGCGGAGGGGGGCCTGACGGTGTCGGCGCGGTTTCCTCGGACTCCCGCCTACGGGCCGGCGCTCGACCTGGCCGGTCAAGGTGCCGCGAAGCCGGCGTAGTCCGCCGCGCTGTCCTGCCTGGCCGTCGCTATGCGACGGCAGGACAGGACAGCGGACCTGGGCCTACAGCCGCCGACGTTCGGAGCGGCTCGCCTCGTGGCGCCAGGGACAGTCGCCCCGCCCCCCGAGCTCGCGCTTGACCTCGTTCGCCGCGGGCCGCTCGCGGGCCGCGTCGGCCAGGTCTCCGTCGACCTCGGCGAGGCCGCGCACGCCCGTGCCGAACAGCCCCAGCCCAGCGACGGCGATGCTCACGACGACCGCTCTCCTCACGCCGTGGAGCCTACCGGGCAAGGGGAGCCGGGCCGAGAGCGGACCCCTGTCGCCCGAACCGGGGGTGGGGCGCTTTATGTAGTCAGATCAACCCATAACGCGCCCCACCCCCAACCCCGACGGTGTCGGCAGAACTCCGGGTTAGTCCGGGCTACGGCAGCCGGCCGAACCAGCGCAGCGACATCGCTCCGCCGAGCAGCAGGAAGGCCGCCGCGCCGCCCACGAAGGCGGCGGTGACCTCGCGTCGCTCCTCGCGCATCGCCACCTGCGAGCCGAGACGCTCGTAGACCGTGGACAGCTCCTCGCCGGCGTCGACGTCGAAGGTGCGCGCTCCGCTGATCGTCGCAACGCGCCGCATGGCCTCGCGGTCGGGCGGGACCGGCCGCGTGACCGTGCCGCCGCCGGGGCGCCTGACCTCGATCGTGCCGGCGTCCGTGCCCAGCGCGACCGTGTAGATCGGGATGCGCAGCCGGGCCGCCTCGCGCGCCACCTCGATGGGGCTGCGGCCGTGCGTCGAGGTGCCGTCCGAGAGCAGGATCACCGCGGCGGGCGGGCGCCGGCGATCGCGAGCGCCGCGGCGCGCCAGCAGGCCGACCGCCGCCGCCAGCCC
>JBOGXS010000236.1:0-10744 GCA_050693815.1 Thermoleophilaceae bacterium
CGCTTGGCCTGCTTGCGACCGCCTGTCGCGCGGCGCGTTCGGTCGCTATCGGGCTCGCTGTCGCGACCGAGCGGCTGACGTTTCGCGGCGCCGTCTGCTGGTCGGGGCTGCGCGACGGCGAGGCGCGGCAGCGCGCTCGCGGTGCCGGTCAGTGCTCGCGCAAGCGCTGGCAGCCACACGGCAGCCTCACCGTCGAGCTCGACGGCGTGCGCGTCCATGTGGTCGGCCGCTGCGTGGAGCCGGTCGAGCAACTCGGCGGCCTGAACGCGACGCGGGGCCGAACCGCGGACCTGCGCTTGCAGGCTCGCGCGCGCCGCCTCGATCCGTCGGGGCGGGGTCACCTCGAGGTGGCCGATCACGGTCCCGCACGGGTAGGTGTCGAACGCGACCATCGCGACCTGCGCGCGGGACTCCGACGGGCGCTGCAGCTGCGCGAGAACCAGGTCGATCCCCGGCACCCGATGGCAGCTGGCGTCGATGACCGCCAGCGTGCCGATCTGACCGGCGAGCGGGGAGATCCTGCCGCGCGCGCTGAGACGCGCGAGCGCGCCCGCAGCCTCGGATGCCAGCGGCTGGTGTGAGAACGCCGCCAGCGCGGTCAGCATTCCCGCGGCCAGCTCGTCGTCGCGGCGCTCCAGCGCGAGCGCGAGATCGGCCGCCACCGCGGAAGGGGCACCGACGGCATCAAATGGAGCACGCAGAACCAGCGCTGCGTGCTCGAGCTCGGCGACATCCTCCAAGCCGCTCGGATCGGCGAGAAACTCGTCCACCAGGTCCTGAAGCGCTGTGAACGGCCACGCGACCAGATCGCGGGCCGCCGCAGATGACGACATGGCCCGCAGGCTAGGACGGCCGCCGGTCAGAAGCGCGGACCCGGTGTCCAGCGCGCCGGCTCGACGACGACCCCGCGGTCGAGGGCGGCCGCGAGCCGCCGCGAAGGACGCAGGCCACGCTGGTCGCCTGCCGCGCCGTGGGCACGAAACGCGCCCGGTGGGCGGGGGGGGGCTTGCCGGGCTGGTCGGGGGCTGCGTGCTTGGCCCCCGATTGTCGGCCAACACCGGTCCGGCGTCGCGCGCGGTCGGTGAGGGGTGCCGCGCTGGGTCGCGCCGGCCCGGTCTCGGCCGCTGGTCGGGGGCGCAAGCAGCCCCCGACCGCAAGGAGCCCGCAGTGCCCATCACCCAGGTCGTCGTGCCCCACGGCGACGAGGCCGAGCTGTACCTGCGTCACCACCGCGCGCTCGTCTGTTCGGTCGCGCGTTCGGTGAACGCGTCGCGCGAGCTGATCGAGGACGCCTGCCAGACGGCGTGGCTGATCCTGCTGCGCCGCCAGCCCGAGCGGACGTCGACCTTCGCGTGGCTGCGCGTCATTGCGATCCGTGAGGCGTATCGCCTGTCCGGCGTCGAGCGTCGCGACGCGCGGCTCGACGCGCCGACCTCCCCGAACGGCTCGACGTTCGCAGAGGAGCGCTTCGAGGATCCGCGAGCAGCGCCAGACCCGTGGGTCGAGGCGCGGCTGGCGCTCGCACGCGTAGCGCAGCTCCCGCCGCGCCAGCGACGGCTGTTCGCACTGCAGATCGCCGGTCTGTCGTATGAGGAGACGTCCGCCGTGACCGGCGACAGCGTGCGGACGGTCGAGCGCCAGCTGCGCCGCGCGCACGCCCGCGTCAGGCGTCAGCCCGCGTGATCGGTCGTGTGCGCCGCGTTGCGCGCTTCGCGCTGATGGCCGTAGGCGAGCGCGAGCTCCTCGCGCAGCCCGCCGAGCTCGTCGCGCAGACGGCGGTTCTCGTCGAGCAGGCTCTCGACGCGCTGGCGCAGCGATGCCTCGCTCGAGCGTTCCCGGACCGGCACGCGGCGACCTGTTTGACCGGCGTCGCTGGAGCGGAGCCGCTCGATCTCGCCTCGCAGCTCGGTGTGCGTGTAGAGCCACTGGCGCGAGACGCCCGCCTCGCGTGCGACGGACTGGAAGGTGATCGGCTCGCCGCGGCGTGCGAGCTCGGCGAGCGCCGCCCGTCCGCGTGCGACCGCCTCACTGCTTCGCCTTTGAGCGGCGTCGCGGAGCGGCTCAGGCGACATCGCGCGTGCCGTCCTCGTCGAGGGCCTGGAGGCCGTCGATGATCGCCAGCAGGTTGACCCGGACGGGCTCGTTCATCTCGACCAGCCGCGCGTTGCCGTTCTGCTGCGCGTCGGCGATCAGCTGCTCGGTGCGCGCGAGTTGGTCGCGGTGCGCCGGCAGGAACTCGCTCGTGGTCAGGAAGTTGTCGCAGGTCAGGCACGCGTTGGGGTGCGGGCAGCGCTGCTGCAGCGGCAGGCCGCAGTAACCGTTGGGGAGCGTCTGCTTTGCGCGGGCGAGGTTCTCAAGCGCCCACGCAGCGTCGGAGTGCGGGCCGTCCGGATCCAGCAGGATCGTCTCGCCTTGGATGTTGACGCGCTGCTGGTAGCGCTCCCACTCGCGCCGCAGCGTCTGGTCTTTGAGGTGCGCGTAGCGGGCCGTCATCGCCGGCGAGCTGTGATCCAGCAGCCGCTGCACCGTCGGCTGGGAGACCTCGTTGTTGATCATCCGCGTGCCCAGCGTGTGACGGAACTGGTGCGCGGTGACCTTCACCGCCGCGCCGTGAGCGTCGCGGACATCCAGCGCCGCGAGCCAGCGTGCGATGCGACGGTTCAGCGTCTGGCCGGCGAGCGGGTAGAGCCCGTCGGCGTTTCGCGCCGGCCGCGGGAACAGCCACGGCACGCCACCCGTCGGCCAGCGCTCGCCAAGACACGCCTGCTGACATCCGATCGCCTCACGCACGCGGTCAGAGATCGGATCACCGCTTCGCGCGAGAGCTTGTGGTTGTAGAAGCGCAAGTAGGGCGCGCCGGCCTGGTCGCTTGAGACTGGATCGAACGGCAGCCGCATCGCGTCGACCGATCGCAGCCCGGTCTCGATCAACACCACAACCAGCGTCCGCATCGTCTGGTCAGGCAGTGCGGCGAGCGCTTCATCGGTCTCCAGCTGGCCCATCACGAACTCGTCGATGTAGCGCGGCAACGCCGCCGCGGCCTTCGGCAGCTCGCCGCGGTGATAGACCGCAGTGACCGGCAGCGCGGGCTCCCAGTGGTGCATCCGCATGTCCTCGAGGAAGACCTTCAGGTCGATGATCGTCGAGCGGCGCGCGGCGTCGCCGATCCCCGGCGCGCAGCGCAAATCGGCCTGGAAGTCCTCGAGCATCTGGCGCGTCAACGCGCTCGGCGAGGCCGGCAGCACCCCCGTGCGCGCAGCCCAGCGACAGAAGCGCCGCAGCGAGCCGGTCGTGCGCTGCACGCCGGCCGGTGACTTCGTCGCCGCCGCCAGTCGCCAGCGCGCCCAGCGCTTGGCGAGCCCCAGCAGCCAGACTGGCTCGATGTCAGAGAAGTAGATCCGCCGCACCGGCTGGTGCGCCCAGCGCCCGTCGGGATCCAGCCGTTCGACAGGCCAGACATCCCACGCCCAAAGCTCGATGTCGCTGCTCTGCGCGCCGAGGCTCTGCAGGCGGTCGCGGGCGTAGCGCACGAACCCCAGCGCGAGCCTTACGAGGTGGCCGAGACCCCGACCGGGAAGATCAACACCACCGACCCCGACTCGCGCCTGATGAAGGCGGCGGGCAGCGGCTACGTCCAGGGCTACAACGCGCAGGCCGCAGTGACCGAAGAGCAGATCGTGCTCGCCGCCGAGATCGCCGTCGACGCTCCCGACTTCGGCCACCTGAAACCGCTCGTCGATGCCACTCTCTCCGAGCTGGAGCGGGCGGGCGTCGACCGCAAGCCGGAGGTCGCGGTCGCCGACGCCGGCTATTGACACCACGAGCAGATGGACGAGCTCGCCGGGGACGGGATCCAGGTCCTGATCCCGCCCGACTCCGGCAAACGAAAGGGCGCCCGCCCCGGCTGGCAGGGCGGCCGCTACGCCTGGATGCGCCGGGTGCTCGCCACCGAGCTCGGCGAGCGCCTCTACCGAAAACGCGCGCAGACGGTCGAGCCGATGTTCGGGCACACGAAACACAACCGGGGGATGGACCGCTTTCACCGACGAGGCAGGTCAGCAGTGCGGACCGAGTGGCGCTTGATCGCCGCGACCCACAACCTGCTGAAGCTCCACAGCCACACCCTGGCGGCCGGGATCGCCTAAATCGAGGGCCCGACGGCCCTTCCGTCATCGAAATCGACCCGGTTGCCGCCGCTCTCGCTCGCCGGCCGGTTTCCGCGACAGCCTCCCATGAATGCGAGAGCGAGCTCCGAGGCTGGAGGGGCCGTCGGTGCTTGTCCATTGCGGTCGTCTGGCGCTCGACCTGCGAGAGGCTCGCAACGACGGGAAAGGAGAAGTGGGCACGGGGGGCGTCCTGGGATTGCGCCGATGGTGTCACCGTGGCACGGGGCCGAGAGCGGGCCCTCTTTCCGTGTCTTCGGGGGTGCGGCCATGGGGCCCGCCGAGGCCGCGATCGCTACCGCACGGACGGCGCTACGCCGCGCCCGCGGGCACCAGGATGCCGCGGCCCTGGAGCCGTCCGCCGTCGAGATCTGCCATCGCGTTGTTGATCGCCTCGAGCGGATAGGTGGTCGTGTGGAGGCTCACCTTGCCCTGGGCGGTCAAGGTCATCAGCTCCTGTAGGTCGTTGTAGGTGCCGACCAGGTTGCCGATGAAGGAGATCTCGCGCGAGATCACGTCGATCGTCGGGATGTTGATGTTCTCGCCGTAGCCGATCACGTAGTAGAAGCCGCCGTCCTGAACCATCTCGATGCCGTCCTCGATCGCCCCCTTCTCGCCGACGAAGTCGATGATCGCCTCGGCGCCGAGCCCACCGGTCAGCTCCTTCACCGTCTCGACGTGACCGCCGTTGACCTGGACCGTGTGGTCGGCGCCCAGCTCGCGCGCGAGGGCCAGCGCCGGCTCGGACGGGTCGATGACGATGATCTCGGCGGGTGTCATCGCGCGGAGGCACTGGATGCCGATGTGACCGAGTCCACCGGCCCCGATCACGACCGCCCGGGTGCCGGAGCCGAGCACCGGGATGGCCTTCTTGACCGCGTGGATCGCGGTCAGGCCCGCGTCCGCGAGCGCCGCTATGTCCTTGGGGTCGAGGCCTTGGTCGAGCTTCACGACCGATCGCGCCGAGGTCAGCAGGAAATCGGCGAAGCCTCCGTCGCGATTGATCCCCGGAAAGGAACCGTTCGGGCAGTGCATGTCGTTGCCCGACCGGCAGGGCCCGCACAGTCCACAGGAGATGAAGGGGTGGACGATCACCGTGTCGCCGACCGCCACGTTCGTCACCGCCGAGCCGATCTCATGCACCCAACCGGCGTTCTCGTGGCCCGGCGTGTAGGGCAGCTCGACTCCGGACTTCTCCGCCCACTGCCCCTCCTGGATGTGAAGGTCCGTCCGGCAAAGCCCGGCGGCGCCCATCCGTACGACCACATCGAGCGGCCCATCGGCCTTCGGCTCGTCGACGTCGTCGAGCTTCAGCTGCTCGTGGTACCCGTGCAGCCGTGCGGCGATCATGAGGCGACCTCCTCAGGGTCGGGCGCAAGCTGGTGGCGGATCCTCAGGAGCGAGCGGCAGATACCGCCGTTCACCTCGAGGCTGGTTCGCACGAGCCGTGCCGTTTGCAGCCACCGTCCGAGCTCATGGGCCGCCACGGGCTCGCCACCCGGCAGAACGAAGGCCGGCGAGTCGCGGTCACTCGGGATCCCCAATCGCTCGCGCAACTCCAGACAGCGTCGTGCGTCGGGTGCGTCCGGCAGGTCCCCCACGCGGCGCGCAGTGACCTGCTCGGGCGTCGCGCCATCGGCCACCAGCGCCTCACACAGCCTCGCCTGGCGGGCGACGAGCGCCTTGCGCCGGAACAGGTCGCGCAGGGCCTCCAGCTGGTCGTCGTCGGTCTCGCCAGGGAATGCCTGCATGAAGCCTCCGCCGCGGGCAATCGCGGCGTTGATCTCATCACCTGTGTAGTGGTCCTCCAGCTTGACGCCGACCTTTCGGACCCCTGGCAGCCGACGCACGACGTCACGCGCGTCGGCCGCCATCAGGTACGCGAAGTTGGGCGCGCATTGGGGTGTGGGCAGCCGAAGCAGGATCTCCACGTCGCCGTCGAGCGTCACCTCACAAGAGGTCACGAACCGGAGCGAGGTGATCGGCTCATCGAGCTCGGGATCGTGAACCTCGCCCAGCGCTTCGAGGACCCGCGCCCGCGTGGTCATGCCTTGTCGCTGACGAGCTGTGCGTCCTCCCTCGCTGCCGGCGTCTCCTCGGGCAGGCGCAGCTCTTCCGGTACGTCGATGTCATAGAGCTTGGCGGCGTTCAGGCCGAGGATCTTCTTCTTGCCCGCGATGTCGAGCGCCGGGTAGTCCGAGTACTCCTCGCCCGCTGGGTAGTTCCAGTCGACGAAGCCCTCGACCTGCCACTTCGGCTCCCAGATCGCGTAGTCACTGGCGAACAGCATCTTGTCCTCGCCGACCCAGAAGAGCAGTTCGCCCATCACCTTGGCGAAGAAGCGTGGCCGGGCATGCATCAGCCCGCCGATCGCCACCGCCAGGCCCGCGTAGACGTTTGGCTCCTGCGTCGCCATGAAGCAGAAGTCCTCGATCCGCGGCAAGCCGACGTGCTCGACGACGAAGTTGAGCTCCGGGAAGTTCGTGGCCACGAAATCCACGTCCGAGACGTCGAAGGCGTCCTTGTCGAGCGGCCAGATCGTCGGGCCCTTGTGGACGTGGATGTTCTTGATCCCGAGCTCCTGGCACTTCTCCAGAAAGCGCTGCGACTCGGGCGTTTTGAGCGACCAGCCACGCGACCCCTGGTACCACTCGGCCGTGTAGAGCTTGACGCCCTTAAGGCGGTACCGCTTGGCGTCCTCCTCGAGCTGCCTGAGGCCCGCCACACCCTCGCGCGGGTCCCAGCGACCGTTGGCGATCAGCCGGTCTGGATACCTCTCTACCAGCCTCGCGTTCCTCTCGAGCGTGTTGAAACCTTCGCGATACCACTCCTTCAGATACGTCGACTGGAAGATGCCGACGTCCACGTGGCCGTCCTCGAAGACGTCCTTGACGAAGTCCTCCTCGGAGTACTTCTGGAACTTCTCGATCGGCCAATGCGTCTCCGCCGGTCCAAGGCCCATGTACGCGTGAAAGCACTCGATCCAGCCCTTCGCGTACTGCTCCTGGCCGCTGATCCAGTTCTCCGGGCTCGCGTCCCAGAAGTGGACATGACCGTCGACTACGAAGAAGCGGTCACCGTTGCGGGTATACATCCGGATCCTCCTCGCGTGCGGAACCTGTCACGCGACGGTAGCACGCGCTCCCCATGCGAGATGCGGAGGGGCGCTGGCCTACGAGACGCTGCTGTACGACGTTGACGACGCGGTCGCGACGATCACGCTGAGCCGGCCCGAGCGGCCGAACACGATCGTGCCGCCGCTGCCCGAGGAGTTCCGGCCGCGATCGACGACGCGGCGCTGGACGCGGCGGTGAAGGTCATCGTCGTGCGCGCCGCTGGCCGCGCTTTCGGCGCCGGTTACGACTTCAGGGAGGGCTTCCACCACTGGGACGCTTGGACGACCACGACGGCGGCTGGAACCCGGGCAGGGCCTCCTCATCGGGACGGCGTACGGATCGGCCTACGAGAAGGTGATGGCCGACGAAGGCGGCATGGTCTACCTGGAGGTTGCCCCAGCAGCGCGGAGGTCGGACCGCCTGCCGGCCTGACGGCTGCTCGCCATTCCGCGCCCGTCACTGCCGCTTCGCGCGATTTGCGCAAGCGCGCGCGGCGTCCGGTCGCGTCCCTGAGCTGCTGTAACTTCGCCGCGGCTCGGGTTCCCGGTGGTGGTCAGTTTGTGCGGCGGGCGCCTCCTCGGGGATCGTTTGGTCGTGTCCTTCGTATCTGATTCGCTTGAGGCGTTGGCGCTCGAGTTGGGTGAAGTTGATGCCGTTGATGGCGTGGCTGATGTAGAGGTCGAGCACGGCCCAGACGAGCGTCAGGCAGCTGGTCTCGCCGGGGAACCGGCCGATCACCTTGGTGCGTCGTTTGACCTCGCCGAGCGACCGTTCGAGCAGGTTTGTGCTTCGCCACCGTCGGCGGTGTCTGGTCGGGTGGCGCAGGTGCACGACGAGCGCGTCGAGGTCGTCGGCCAGGCATCTGGCGGCGGCGGTGTAGCCGCCCTGGTCGAGCTCGTCGACGAGCGTCTGGAGCCGCTGTCTGCCGTCGCGCTCGTTGATGGCCTCATCGAGCGCCCGCCAGTAGGCCTGACGCACGCGCTCGCGCTCCCGTTCGGGCAGCTTCGCCAAGAGGTTGCGCACGCGGTGAACGGCGCAGTGCTGGCGGTCTGAGGCGGGCCAGCATTGCTCGACCGCTTTGATGAGTCCGGGCGCCCCGTCGGCGACGATCAGCAGCGGCGCGCCGAGGCCGCGGGCGATCAGATCCCTGCCGAGCGCGAGCCAGTCCTCGTGGGATTCGCGCATCCCCAGCATCACCGAGAGCAGCACTCGCTCGCTCCGCTCGGTGAAGCCCCAGGCGACCAGCACGCCCTCCTTGGGCGCGTCGGGGCGGACCGAAAGAAAGACCGCGTCGAGGAACAGCGCCGCCAGCTGGACGTCGTAGAGGTCGCGGCGCCGGAACTGCTCGAAGCGCTCCTTCGGCTCGGAGCAGATGCGCGATGCGGTCGACTTGGAGAGCTTTCCCAGCCCGGCCTTCTCGCACAACGACTCGACGTCGCGCATCGACAGCCCTCTGACGAACGCGCCGATCACCAACGCCTTCAGCGGCTCGGTGCGCAGCAGCTTCGTGCCGCGCGGAAACAGCTTTGAGACGAACGGCTCGGCGGCCTCCCGCACCTGCGGGATCTCCACTGAAAGCTCGCCTTCGGCGGTCTGCAGCCTGCGCGGGCGAAAGCCGTTGCGCAGCCCGCTCTCGTAGTTGCGCAGCCCACGCTGATACTCGGGCCGGCGCTCATAGCGCGCCCGGCCCAGCCACGCGTCGAACCCATCCTCGACCGCGCGCTGGATGATCCACCGAGCGCCCAGCTTGGCGAGCTCCGACAGCGACTCCCGTGGGCTCTCACCCACCCCCACGGCCAGCAGCTGGTCGATCTGCTCCTCTATCTCCGCCGACGGCGGTACGGTGCGTCTCACGGCGTAGGTCCTCCTTCTTCGTCTTCTCAGGACTCGAGGGAACCTACGCCGTGCCCTTGACGGGCCCGGCTATTTACAGCACTTGGGAGACGCGACCCAACCCCGATCAAGACGCTCGCTCGTCGCGCGAAGGAGAAGCGCTGGACCACGCCGCATCTCGCGCGGAGCCGCTCCTCCCGGTCGCCTGAAGCAGGGCGGTGGGATCACGCGGTCATCTCACGGACCGGAGCGCGGGCGATCGGGCATAGCCCGGCTCTTCCCGGATGCGTAAGCGATCGGGGACCGGTGTCGTCGAGGCGTTCGTACGTTGAGTCGATGGGAGGAGTCCGACACGGAGGTTTGGTCGGCGGCACGACCTCGACGTAGGCGAGCTCGGCCGGCATACGGCCCACGGTGCGCTCGTGGGCCTCATCGGGACGCTCACGCGTCCGAGCAACAGCAGCCCGCCACACATCAATACCGGCGTGCGACGGACTTCTGAAACCGCTTCTTTGTCCGCCACGGGGTGCAAGAGATCCAACGCGACGAGACGACCGGCGCCCGCAGGCGCGCGACCGTCATGCAGTGTCCCGCGAACGGGACATGCTCATGTCGACGGGCTCGCCGCCCGCGCCGCGGAGCTCAGCACCGTCGACCACGCCACCGCCACGCGCCCGGTCAGAGCTGGGTCACGACGTCGAACTGCAAGTCGTCCGCTTCGGCCAGGTAGATGCGCTGGTCAAGATGGCGGTCGCGCAGTCGCACCTCGCCGCGCGGTCCGCCGTAGGAGAGCGAATCGGCGGCCGTGGTCATCTTGCCCACGTCGAGGCTCCCAGCTCTCCGCGCGAGCGCGGTGAGCAGGAGCACGCCCTCATAGCAGGATTCCCCGACGCTGTTGAGCGTGGGCGCCTCGGGTCCGAAGCTGCGCGTGTAGCGCCAGCCGAAGTCGAGGCTCTCGGGCGTGGCCAGCGTCTCGAAGTAGCCCGCCGCGGCGCAGATGCCGCGCGTGCTCTCGGCGCCGCTTCCGATGAGAGTGTTCTCGTCGATGAGTGTGCTCAGCCTCCGGCAGCGCGCGTCGAGCCCGGCGGCCGCAAACGCCCGGTTGAACAGCACCGCGTCCTCGCCAACGAGGAGCATGACCACCGCATCCGCGCACGAGCGCTCGACGCCGTCGATGATCGTCTCCCATGACCGGCAGCCGAGGGGCGCGAACGCCTCGTGGCAGATCTGCCCGTCGCACAGCGCGGCGTAGACGCGGGCCGCACTCGCCGTCCGGCGCGGCCACACGTAGTCGTTGCCGACGATGCACCAGCGCCGGACGCCGTGCTCGCGATGGAGCCACCGCATGGCGGGCAGGAGCTGGCGCGAGGGAACCTCGCCCGTGAGGAACACCCCCGGCGTGCGCTCGCCGCCCTCGTAGAGCGCGGTGTATACGTACGGGACGAGACCGGCTACACGCGGGGCCACGGCCTGGCGCACGGCCGAGATGTGCCAGCCGACGACGGCGCCGCCGCGACCGTCGACCGGCTCCTGCACCACGCCCACGTGATCGTCACAGACGGCAGCGACTCCTACAGGCTCGCCCAGGCGACCGCCGGGAAGGGGGTGATGCCCCTGGCCTGACGGTTCGCG
>JBOGXS010000237.1:0-19687 GCA_050693815.1 Thermoleophilaceae bacterium
GTCCTGGCCGCCACCGTCCCCTCGGGCGCCGCCCTCGCCCGCGCGCTGGCGCGCGACCCGCGCGTGGCGTACGTCGAGCGCGACACCGAGCTGCGCGTGGCCGCGGACCCGCTCGACAGCGTGGACCCCGTGACCGGCATCAAGTACACGTGGTTCTACGACGACGTGCGCGCCGGCGACGCGCTCGCCGCCGCCGGCGGCGGCTCGTCGCGCCGGATCGCAGTCCTGGACACCGGTCTGGACACCGCCCATCCCGAGCTCGCCGGGCGAATCGCGCGGACCTACGACACGGCCACGGGCGGCTCGAGCGTCGTGGACGGGCCCGGCCACGGCACCTTCGTGACCGGCTTGATCGCGGCCGTGGACGGGAACGGGATCGGCGGCAAGGGAGTCGCCGGCGACACCCGCATCCTGGCCATCCGCGCCTCCCGCGACGGCGGCTTCACCGAGCGCGACCTGCTCCGCGGCATGGCCTTCGCCGTGCGGCGCGGCGCCGACCTGCTCAACCTGAGCCTGGCGGGCGACCGCATCGACCGCAGCGTGACGCGCGCCCTGGCCGTCGCGTTCTTCAACGACGTGCTTCCGGTGGCCGCATCCGGCAACAAGGGCGCTGACGGCAACCCGCTCCAGTTCCCGGCCGCGGTGCTGGGCGGGGAGCGCGGCGGGCGCGGCATCGGCCTCTCGGTGGCGGCCACGCGCCCGGACGGCACCGTGGCCGACTTCTCCAGCCACAACCGCTTCGTGAGCCTGGCCGCGCCGGGTGCGGGGCCGTTCGGCTGCGAGCACGGCGTGCTGTCCACCCTGCCCGGCAACCTCGGCACCGACTGGGACGATCCGGAGTCCTGCTCCCGCCTCGTGTCCGACCCGAGCGGCGCGCGCTTCGCCTACGCCGAGGGCACGAGCTTCGCGGCCCCGATCGTGTCCGGCCTCGCAGCGCTGACCTGGCAGGTCGAGCGCCGCCTGGCCTCCGAGCAGGTTGCCGACGTGCTGATCCGCTCGGCGCGCCAGACCCGCGGCACGGGCTGGAACGAGTTCACGGGCGCGGGGGTCGTGGACGGGAGGGCCGCGGTCGAGCTCGCCCGCGTCTACGACGTCACCTCGCCGCGCGTCCGGGGCCGGGCCCGGCGGCGTGGCCGGCGCGTGCGAGTGCGGATGGTCCGGACGCGCGACCGCACCGAGTCGGGCCGCGAGCTGGCCGGGCGGGTGAAGTACGGGCTGCTCGTCTCGCGCGACGGCGGGCGCAGCTTCGACCGCGCCGGTCGCCAGCGGCGGCGCCCGCCCCGCCGGACGATCCGCCTGCGCGGACGCCGGATCAACGTGCTGCTGGCCACGGCCTGCGACCGCAACGGCAACTGCGCGATCAAGCGCCTGGGGCGCTTCCGGGTCCGGCGCGCCCGGGAGTGAGCGATCCGCGCGCACGCGGCCGAGCCGCGTGCTTGCGGCGCGATCCGCGCACGCGGCCTAGAGATACCCCATCGAATCGACCGGCGACCCGTTCACGCGCGTCTCGAAGTGCAGGTGGTCCCCGAAGCAGTGGCCCGTGCAGCCCACGTAGCCGATCACCTGCCCCTGGCCCACGTTCGCGCCGTTGGAGGTCGCGAAGCTCGACTGGTGCGCGTAGCAGGTGGACAGGCTGCCGGTGTGCTGGATGCAGGTGTAGTTGCCGTAGCCGCCCACCCAGCCCATCAGCACCACGGTGCCGGAGTCGGCCGCGCGGATCGGGGTTCCGCTCCCGGCCGCGATGTCGATGCCGGCGTGCAGGCGACCCCAGCGCATCCCGAAGGGCGACACCAGCGCGCCGCCCACGGGCCAGATCAGCTGGCCGCTGCCCCGCCGGACCGGCCCCGCCGTCATGGGGTTGCTGAGCGCGGCCTGCACGCGGGCCTGCTCGGCCTCGAGCGCGCGCAGGTCGCCCTCCAGCGCCACACGGCTGTCCCCCACCTCCGCCAGCGCGCCGCGCCGGTCGGCGCGCGCGGAGGCGAGCTGGTCGCGCGACGACACGAGCTGGCTCTGCGCCGCCGCGATCTGGTCGCGCTCGACGAGGATGCGCTCAGCCGCCAGCTGCTCGCGCTCCTCGAGGTCGGCCAGCTCGACCGCCTGGTCGCGTGCCTGGTCGCGCAGCCCGCGCACGCGATCGGTGATCTCGCGGTCCTGCTCGGAGATGCGCTCGAGGAACTCGGCGCGCTCGAGCAGGTCGCCGAAGCCGTCGGCCTCGAGCACCACCGTCAGGGCGTCCGGGGTGTCGGACTTGTAGATCTCGACCAGGCGGGCGGCCAGGACGCGACGAGCGGTGGCCAGCTCGCGGCGCAGGCGCTCGAGCCGGTCGCGCGCGGCCTCGAGCCGGTCGCGGACCTCGAGCAGCTCGGCGCGCTGGCGGTCGAGGCTCTTCTGCGCGCGGTCGAGCCGGTCCTGGGTGGCGCTGATCTCGCCCTCCAGGCTGTCGATGCGGGTGCTGAAGCGCTGGATCGTCGTGGACAGCACGCCCTCCCTGTGGCGCGCGGTGTCGATCTGCTCGCGCTTCTTCTCGATTCGCTGCGAGAGCGGCGCGGACAGGCCGGGCAGCGGAAGCACGAGGTAGGCCGCGAGGGCCAGGGTTATGGGCACCCAGAAGGTCTTCTTCATGGTCTCGGCGCAGGTCGGGTCCCCCGTTTCCCCACGTTATGCAGGGGATTTCAGCGCGCGAAGGCGGTGACTCTAGCAGGGGGCGTCGGCGCCACCCGCCGATTTCCCGCCTCTGCAAGGGGCCGTGCACGGCCCACTAGAATGGGGTCCATGGCGACAAGACAGCAGCGCGCGATCTTCCCCCGTGACCGTGGCCTCCAGTTCCGGATGCTTCTCACGATGTTCCTGCTCGGGCTGCTGTACGTGGCGCTCGTGGGCGCGCTTCTGGCCGCCGGCACCGGGATCGTGCTGATGGTCGTGATCATCGGTGCGCTCTCGTTTGGCCAGCTCTTCTTCTCCGACAAGCTGGCCCTGGCCGCGATGGGCGCCAAGGAGGTCTCCCCCGAGGAGGCCCCCGGCCTGCACGGGATGATCGAGCGCCTCTGCATCCAGGCCGACCTGCCCAAGCCGCGCATCGCGGTGGCCGACATGCACGTGCCGAACGCGTTCGCGCTGGGCCGCTCGCAGAAGAGCGCCACCGTGTGCTGCACCACCGGCATCATGCAGACGCTCTCCCCGAGCGAGCTGGAGGGCGTGATGGCGCACGAGCTGGCCCACGTGAAGCACCGCGACGTGCTGATCATGACGATCGCCAGCTTCTTCGCCTCGATCGCCGCCATGATCATGCAGTTCGGGTTCTTCTTCGGAGGGGGAGACGACGAGAACCCCAGCATCCTCGTCGTGCTGCTGGTCTCGTTCGTGGTCTACATCGTGTCCTTCTTCCTGATGCTCGCGCTGTCGCGCTACCGCGAGTTCGCGGCCGATCGAGGCGCCGCGGTGGTGACCGGGCGGCCCAGCGCGCTGTCGTCGGCGCTCCAGAAGATCTCCGGCGCGATGCAGACGGTGCCCACGCGCGACCTGCGCGAGGCGGAGCGGATGAACGCCTTCTTCATCGTGCCGACGAGCGTCAAGGGCGCGGTCCAGACCCTCTTCTCGACCCACCCGCCGATGGAGAAGCGGATCGCCCGCCTGCAGCAGCTCGAGGCGTCGCTGCAGCGGGGCCCCGCCGCCTAGTGGGGTTCCTCGACGCCCTGTTCGGAGGGCGCGGCAAGACGGTCAAGGGCGCGGCGCCCGACCGCCTGTTCGCCATGACCACGGCGAACGTCACGCTCGAGACGGGGCTCGGCCTCAAGCACAGGGGAACGGCGGGGATCGTGTTCCAGCCGCTCGGCACCGCCGACTTCGACGCGATCGTGGCCGAGACCGAGGAGCTGCTGCGGGGGACGGCCGAGGAGACCGGCAGCGACGTGCGCACGGCCGAGGACGAGTACGGCTACCGCTGGCTGGTCCTGCGCGATGCGGACTTCGAGGACCTGGTCGTGTCGCTCAACACGGTCTCGTCACAGCTGCAGGGCAGCGGCTACGGCGACCGCCTGCTGTGCGCGGTGTTCCCCTTCGAGGAGAAGGGTCGCTCGCTCTACTTCATCTACAACTTCAAGCGGGGCGCCTACTACCCGTTCGTGCCCGCACCGGGCGACAAGGCCCGCGACGGCGAGCGCGAGCTGCGCCTGAAGTCCCAGGTGGGAGCCGAGCTGCCCTTCGAGGAGGACATGTCGCGCTGGTTCCCGCTCTGGGAGATCCCGCTGTAGTCGGCTTTCGCCCTACGAAGCGGCCACACTTCCCTTGTGTCCTCGATTCCACCTCGTCCCCGAATGCGGTTGATGCCGTTGCACCATGACGACATCTCCTGGCAGGACTTCGAGAGCTTTGCCGGCGGTCGGGCGCGCCGTGGCTGGGACGTCGATCGCAGGCCCTAATGCCGGAGCGCGGGCTCGAATCCCGCCTCCTCCACTCGTTCGTGGAAAGGCCTAACCCGCGGCGAGGCCGTCGATGATCTGGTCGAGCTCGATGAGCTGAAGGTCGCGGCGTTTGGCTGCGATGTCGATCAGGTTCTGGTTGAACCCGGAGCGGGAGAAGAGCACGATCATCGGGCCGCCGTTTGCGAACTTCAGCTTCGCCTGGCGCATGGCAGGAATCTTGTAGGTCTCCAGGTCGGTCAGCACTTGAGGTGTCACGGCGCGGCTGGTCCATTTGCATTCCCCGACGATCGTTACGGATGAGCGCCGCAGGCCGACGACATCGACCTCTTCGATCTGCCGTTGGCCTGTCTGGCGAAGCTTGTTTAGCGCATTGCCCCACCAGGAGCCCACCCGGCTTGCGCGCCGGCCGAGCTGCCGGCGGGTCCATTCGCGGCAGAGGCTCTCGAACACGGGCGCCACGTGGTCGGCGAGGACCGGTTCGATCTCGCCGTCGTAGTGGTCGCTGGGCAGGAGGCCGGTTCGCAGGTCCTCCTGAAAGCTGAACACGAATCGGAACCAGAACCGCAGGAACCCATCGGCCACGCGAAAACGGTGATGGCGGAACTCACGGCCTGCCGTGACGGGAGCGATCTGCTCGACGAGCTGCATTACTCGCAGCGTCTTTAGGTACGGGCCGAGCTCGCGACCCTTCGCACCGATGGCGCTCGCGAGGTCCCCGATGGAGCGTTCGCGGGCGGCGAGCTCCTCAAGCACCGAGAAGTAGATGCCTGGCTGGCGCAGCTCCTCCTCCAGAACCTCACGCGGGTCGTTGAACAGTGGCCCGCGATGGTTGAGCACCCGCTCGCAGATCCTGTTACGCAGGCTGCCGCCACGCCCGAGCTCATCGAGATAGAGGCTCATGCCGCCCGCGACGGCGAAGCGCTCGATGCGCTCCTTGGCGCTCGCGGCGTCCACGAACTCTTGCGCATCATTGAACCGCAGCGGGTCGATCGCGAGCGGCGTGAGCCGACCCCGGATCGGGCTCTCCTCAGCCAGCAGCGTCGCCATCTGTCCGATATGCGAGCCGCAGAGCACCAGCTTGAGCTGGGAGGAATCCCGGTCCTCCATCACCGCTTGGACGGCGGTCAGGACCCCCTCTCGGTCTCTCGCCCGCGTGGGGAGCAGATAAGGGAACTCGTCGATGATGACAAGCGCCTTTTCGTCTTCGGCCAGCGCGTAGAGCGCCGAGAAGAGCGCCGCCACGTCTGGCAGATCAGGGCGGAGTCCGAGCAGCGGCTCAAGCCGGTCTGCAAAGCGGATGAGCTGGGCACCCTCCGCGCGGCGCTCGCTCACGAGGATCAACGCCGGCTTGCCATGAGCGAACTCGCGGAAAAGCCACGACTTGCCGACCCGCCGACGCCCGAACAGCGCCAGCGCGTTGCGGTCCTTACCCGACCACCAGTCCTCCAAGCGCTCCAGATCGGCAGCGCGGTCGAGGAACTCGCCATGAGCGGCGAAGCTGAAGGAGTCGAACACGCTAATCCAGATTAGGCTAATGCAGGTTAGGCTTACGGCCGGTCGGGACGCCTCGGCCACAGCCCGCGGGGGGGCCTGACAACAGTAAACACTAGATTATCTTAATCCAGCTTAGTCTAGCGGCCTGTTGCGGCACGTCCGAAGCCGAGAGCACAGACTTGCCGTGGGTGCGCGTGATGTGCTGGCGCTTCTGACCATAGACATGGCCCGGGCGTAGACTCGGCATCGTGGCGGATGCGATCCGGGTGGTCGAGGACAACGTCGAGGCGACCGAGGCGTGGAACGGCCCGCTGTTCGAGGTCTGGATCGTCTACCTGCGCAAGAAGCTCGGCTGAGCAATGTCATCTTCGGGGCGCGGCCCGTGCCCGGACGGCCGCCAGGAGGGCCTGCACGGAGGGCCGCTTGGCGTCCGCGGCGCGGGTCGCCGTGAAGATGGTTCGGTGAACCGAGCCCTCGGCGATGGCCCTCACGGCCACGCCCGGTTGGGCCTCTGGGCGCACGAGCCCTCTTCTGCCTCGCCTCCGCCGCCGCCTTCGGCGCGATGGGGATCTTCGGCAAGCTCGCCTATGCGGAGGGCGCCACGGTGGGCACGCTCCTGGCCACGCGGTTCGTGCTCGCCGCCGCGCTCTTCTGGCTGTTCGTGGCGTGCTCGGGCGGTGCTCGGGAGCTGTGGGCGCTCTCCCGCCGCGATGTCGGGATCGCATTCGCCCTCGGGGCCGTCGGATACGGCGCCCAGGCCGGGGCCTACTTCGCGGCCCTCGGGCGCCTCGACGCCTCGCTGCTCTCGCTGCTCGTCTACACCTTCCCGGTGATGGTCGCGGTCACCGCCATCGCGCTCGGGCGCGACCGGGCGAGCCGCCGCACGGCCGCGGCGCTGACCCTCGCCTCGACCGGACTCGTCCTCGTGCTGGCCGGAGCCGCCGCCGGAGCCCTGGACCCGGTGGGGACGGCGCTGGGGCTGGGGGCGGCGGTCGTGTACACGGCCTACATCCTCATCTCGGAGGGCGTCGCCGCCCGCGTCGCGCCGCTCGCCCTCGGCGCGCTTGTCTGCACCGGTGCGGCCACGACCCTGACGCTCGGCGGCCTCGCCGCCGGCGATCTGGACCCGGGCAGCGTGAGCGCGCTCGGCTTCGGCTGGCTGGCAGGCATCGCCGTCGTGTCGACGGTCGGCGCGATCGCCCTGTTCTTCGCCGGGCTCAGTCGCGTGGGCCCGACGGCCGCGTCGATCCTGTCGACCTTCGAGCCGGTGGTCACGGTAGTGCTGGCCTTCGGCGCGTTCGGCGAATCGCTCGGTCCCGCACAGCTCGCAGGCGGAGCGCTGGTCCTGCTGGCGGTGGTCGCGGTCCGTATCCCACCGAAGCTCCAGGAGGCAACATGAGAGCACTCGACGGCAAGGTCGCGCTCGTAGCGGGCGCCACGCGGGGCGCGGGACGCGGCACGGCCGTGGCGCTCGGGGAGGCGGGAGCGACCGTGTACTGCACCGGCCGCACCACCCGGGAGCGGCGCTCGGAGTACGACCGCCCGGAGACGATCGAGGAGACCGCCGAGCTCGTCACCGCCGCCGGCGGCATCGGGGTCGCGGTGGCGGTGGACCACCTCGAGGCGGGTCAGGTCGAAGCGCTCGTGGAGCGGATCGACGCCGAGCACGGGCGGCTCGACGTCTTGGTCAACGACATCTGGGGCGGGGAGCTGCTGTTCGAGTGGGACAAGCCGGTGTGGGAGCACGACCTCGAGAAGGGGCTGCGGATCCTGCGCCTGGCGATCGACACGCACCTGATCACCAGCCACTTCGCGCTGGCGCTGATGATCCGCGAGCCCGGCGGGCTGGTCGTCGAGATGACCGACGGCACGCGCGAGTACAACGCCGAGCACTACAGGCTCTCGGCCTACTACGACCTGGCCAAGACCGCGGCCATCCGGCTCGCGTTCGCGCAGGGCGAGGAGCTCGGCCCGCGCGGGTGCACCGCCGTGGCCCTGACGCCGGGCTGGCTGCGCTCGGAGATCATGCTCGAGCGATACGGGCTCACCGAGGAGAGCTGGCGCGACGGGGCCGCGATCAATCCGCACTTCGCCGCCATCTCGGAGAGCCCGCGCTTCGTGGGCCGCGCGGTCGCCGCGCTCGCCGCGGACCCCGACCTCCAGCGCCGCAACGGCGGCTCGTTCTCCTCCGGCGGACTGGCGCGCGAGTACGGCTTCACCGACCTCGACGGCTCACAGCCCGACTGCTGGCGCTACATGGTCGAGGTCCAGGACGCCGGCCGGCCGGCGGACCCGGCCGGCTACCGCTGAGCCCCAGAGCGGCCAACCGAGCGAGCTGTCCTGCCTAGAGGTGGCCACGCGACACCAGAACAGGACGGTGCGCCGGTGGCCTTCGCAGGCACGCTTGCTCGAGGACGCCTTTTCACGAGCGAGGCTCTCAGGCGGATCTCATTCGCCGCGCGTAGATACTCGCCCATGAGCACTAGAACGCGCATATCGATCGTGGCCGCGCTTGGCGCGGCTGCGGCCGCTGTCATGGCCGTCGCCCTGACCGCCGGTTCGGGCGCCGGCGAGGATCGCCCCGCCGAGCGGCTCCCGAGGGGCGACGAGCGGGTCGAGCTGGATCCGGCCGATTTCAGCACGCGCATCACCAACCCCTGGTGGCCGATGACGCCCGGGAGCCGCTGGGTGTATCGCGAGACCGACTCCGAGGGCCAGGCCGGCGTGATCATGCCGGCCCACCCCCGCCCCGGGCTGCGCTACCGCCAGGAGCACTACGAGGGCCACGCCGAGGACAGGGGCAGCATCGTGAGCCTCCGCGAGCAGGCCGAGGTGCCGTTCGGCCACTTCCGGCCGGTGCTGATGACCCGTGACGAGAACCCGCTCGAGCCGAAGGTGCTCGAGTTCAAGTTCTACGCCCGCGGAGTCGGGCCCGTGCTGGCTGTGAGGCGTGTCGGGCGGCAGCGACCGCGAGGAGCTGGTCCGCTTCCGCCGGCGCGGATGATCAGCTGACGGGCTCCAGCGCCCGGCAGCGCTCCTCGATCGCTTGGCTGATGCGGGCGGCGACCTTCGGGTGGTCGCGGTCGACCTGGCGGAAGGCCGAGCCGGTCATCACGATCACGCTCATGGGGGACTTGGCGACCACCGAGGCGTTGCGCACCACGTCCCTGATCAGCCCCATCTCGCCGAAGAAGTCGCCCGGGCCCAGCTCGGCGAGGTACTGCTCGCCGCGCCTGACCTCGGCCCTGCCAGCCTCGATCGCGAAGAACTCGTAGGCGAAGTCGCCCTCCCTGACCAGGTGGCGGCCCTCCTCGACGTCGACCTCGTCGGCCTGCTGGGCGACCGCTCGCCGTTCCTTCTTAGACAGCCCGGCGAACAGCGGGATCGCCTGTAGCCGTGCTTCGTCCATCGCTACCTCCGGTTCTGGTCGGTCTAGTCGCCGAGCCTGATCTCGCCCTCGACCACGATCTCCCGGTCGATCCCCTCCACGGTCACGACGGCGCGCGCCGGGAGCGTCTCTCCGCCCTCGAGCCCGCCGCTGTCGAGCCGGTCGCGCACGCCCAGCTCGATCTCGCGCTGGGCGGTGATCCCGAGCCGCTTCAGGAACTTGCGCGTCGAGAGGTTGAGGGCCTCCTCGTCCATCAGTCGGGGATGAGCCCCTCGCCGGTGAACTCGCCCCTCGCCTCCGCGAAGGTGATGTCGCGCGGCGGCAGGATCACGTCCGACTCCACCAGCTCGTCCCCGTCCAGGGCGTCGCCGTCGCTGGCCACCAGCTCGAGCATCTGCGTCCACAGCTCGCGGAACCCGGTCTCGTCGCCCTGGTCGACCGCCGCGACGGCCCGGTTGTCGAGCTCGTTGAGGCGATCCGAGTCCTCGTCCGGCAGGCGAAACTGCCCCTCCCCCGAGATCCGGACGATCACGCGTTCTCCTTCCCCTGCTCGAGCGCGGGCGAGTCGCCCCCGCCAGAGCCCAGCTCGGCCTTCATCTTGGCCAGCTCGTCGTCGACCTGCGCGCCGCTCGTGAGCTCGCGCAGCTGACGGTCGATGTCGTCCTCGCCTCCGCCGAGCTGGGTGATGTCGTCGAAGGTGCCGGCCGCCTCGAGCTCCTCGACGGCGCCCGCGCGGGCGCGCATCGTCTCGGTCTTCTCCTCGGCGCGCTGCATGGCCAGCCCGAGATCGGCCATCTCCTCGCCCACGCCGCTCGCGGCCTCGGAGATCTTCACCTGCGCCTCCGCGGCCGAGTACTGCGCCTTGATGACCTCCTTCTTGGTGCGGAACTGCTCGATCTTCTGGCGCAGCTTCTTCTCGTTCTCGGTCAGCTTCTCCTGCTGGCCCTCGAGCTCGGTGACCTGCTGGTCGAGCGACTGCAGCTCGGTCTGGGCGAGCGTCTTGCGCTCGAGCGCCGTGCGGGCCAGCTCCTCGTTGCCCTGGGAGAGCGCCTGGCGGGCCTGCGTGTCGAGCTTCACGAGCTGCTGCTCGAGCTTGGTCGACTGCATCTGCAGTCGCTTCTTGGCCGTGACCACGTCGGCGATGCCCTTCTTGACGTTCTGGAGCATCTCGACCTGCTTCTGATAGCCGTAGTCGAGCGTCTCGCCCGGGTCCTCCGACCGGTCGAGCAGTCTCGAGATCTTGGCCTTGATGACGGTGGACATCCGCCCGCCGAGCCCTGGCATCCCGCCTCCTTCAGACTTCTGGATCGTTCGCTAGGACTTAGACTAGCCGCCGCGGGGCCGATCCAGCCGGCGGCGTAGCTCCTCGCCCCGGCCCGACGCCACCGCGCGCGCGGCGCGACGCTCGCTCAGCTCCAGGCCGCGGGCGCTGGCGAGCTCGAGCAGCGCCTGCTTCTCGTCCGATTCGCGCGCGGTCTTCACGAACAGCCAGCCCAGCAGCAGCACGGTGACGATGCTGCTCTCCACCATCATGATCGTGCCCGCCACGCCCTGGTCCTGCAGGGGCGTCAGGTCCCAGCTCGCCTGCCCGGGGCGGTAGTCGGGGTAGAAGACGCTCTCCGACCAGAGGAACACGTTGCCGAGCACCGCGCCGGCGAAGCGGACGCAGACGATGTAGGCGAGCTTGGCTCCGTTGCCGAACCACTCCGGCTGCGGCAGCGGGCCGAGCAGGGCGAGCCACATCGTGAAGCCGAAGACGACGAAGGAGCCGTGCTGGAGCGCGTGCACCGGCTCCGACTCGAGCGCGGCCTGGTAGAGCACCGGCAGGTGCCACACGTACAGGTCGATCGCCCAGAGACCGAAGGCGGCCATCGGGTGGGCCAGCCCGCGCAGCCGGCGCACGATCCGCGTGGCGAGCACGGGCTGGAGCAGCGGCCCGGTCAGCCCGAGCACCATGAGCAGCGCCGCGAGGTCCGCCATCAGCACGTGCTGGGCCATGTGGGCCAGGATCAGCTCGCCGCCCATGTGGGCCAGCGGCGAGACGAGCGCTACGAGCACGAGTGCGATGCCGGCGGCGAAGCAGAGCGTGCGCCAGAGCGGCACGGGCCGGCCCTGGCGGGCGAGCGTGCGCGTGCGCAGCGCGTAGGCGGCCAGCGCGGCGAGCGGCGGAAGCAGCTGCAGCGGCTCGAGGACGCCGCTGCCGACGTGGGCTAGCGGGGTGTCCACCAGCCCGAGGATACGGCGCGGCTACCCGGTCGGCAGGGACTTCGCCGCCGAGCCGACCACGTCGCCCGGCGCGGCACCCGGCGCCTGCTCCACGATGTCCGTGGCCTGCTGCAGGCGCTCCCGGTAGTCCGCCCGCTGCATGCGCGAGACCACCAGCCGCTGGACCTGGGCCGTGCCCTCGAAGATCTGGTAGATCTTGGCGTCCCTGAAGAGCTTCTCCAGGGGGTAGTCGCGGCTCTGGGCCTCGGCTCCGACCAGGTCCATCAGGGTGGTCGTGGCCCACATCGCCACGTCGCCGGCCTTCAGCTTCGACATCGAGCCCTGGCCGCCGGTCATCGGGATGCCGCTGCGGCCCATCCAGGCGGCGCGCCAGACGAGCAGGCGGGCGGCCTCGATCTCGGTGGCCACGTCGGCGAGCACCTGCTGCACGCGCTGCTGCTCGAGCAGCGGCGCGCCGTCCTGCTCCTTGCCCTCGAGGTGCTCGAGCGTCCACTCGTAGGCCGCCTGGGCGATCCCGAGCGCCGAGGCGCCCACCAGCGGACGGGTGATCTCGAAGGTGGCGAGCGCGCCCGAGGAGCGGCCGGTGGACTGCCCGGAGCGGGCGCGCTCGAGCTTGCGCTCCAGCTTCTCGCGGCCGCCGAGCAGGTAGTCGGCGGGCACGCGGCAGTCCTCGAGGATCACCTCGGAGGTCTGGGACGCGCGGATGCCGAGCTTGGACTCCTTCTTGCCCATCGACAGCCCCGGGGTGTCCTTTGGGACGACGAACGAGGCCTGGCCGCGGTGGCCGAGCTCGGGGTCGACGGTGGCGACCACCACCGTCACGTCGGCGATGCCGCCGTTGGTGATGAAGACCTTGGTCCCGTCGAGGACCCACTCGTCGCCGTCCCGCACGGCCGTGGTGCGCAGTGAGCGGACGTCGGAGCCCGCGCTGGGCTCCGTCACGGCGTAGGCGCCGAGCTTGATCTCGTCTCCCATGCCGAAACACTCGGGCACCCAGCGGGCGATCTGCTCGGGCGTGCCCGAGCTGGCGATGCCGGCGGCGGCCAGCGATCCGCCAGAGATCGAGAGCGCGATGCCGGCGCAGCCCCAGTGGAGCTCCTCGGCGTAGATGCAGCTGATCAACCCGTCGGGGTCCGTGCCCATGCGCTGGATGTGGTCGAGCCCGTGGAGTCCCCACTCGCGCGCGGCCTGGATGGCCTCCCAGGGCACGCTCTCGTCACGGTCGTGCCGGGCCGCGACGGGCCGCATGACCTCGCGCGCGAAGCGCCGGCAATGCGCCTGGAACTCGAGCTGTTCGTCGTTGAGCCGGAAGTCCACGGATCGATGCGCCTCCGTCGGTCGTATTGACTGACTAGTCAATCGTACACGGGCCTCCGGCCTTCGGCGACAGTCAGTCCGCTGCGCACTCGGCCGAGCCGCTGACTCGATCCGCTGCGCACTCGGCCGAGCCGAGCGCTTGCGGCACGGCTTGCGGCACGGCCTGGCTACTCTGCGTCCGGATGCGCCGCCTCGCCGCCGCCGTGGCCCTCCTCAGCCTGCTGGTCGGCTGCTCGCTGGGCGACGAGGAGACGCGGCCGCCGCAGCTCGGCGTGGAGCCGGAGGACGAGGAGGCGGTCGAGAAGCTCGGCTTCCCCTCCAGCGCCACCCGAAACACGATCCGCGTCGGCGGCAGCAACGCCGTCGCGGACGCCGCCGGCGTGGCCGGCGCGCTCTACCCCGCCACCGGCGACGCGGACCGGCCCACCGCGGTCGTGCTCGTCGACAAGGAGGACTGGCAGTCGGCCATCGCCGCCTCGGTCCTCGCCGGGACTCCGATCGGCGCCCCGCTGCTGCTCACCGACGGCGACGAGGTGCCCGCCGTGACCCAGGACACGCTCGAGCGGCTCGCCCCCAAGGGCTCCGACCTGTCGGAGGACGCCCAGGTGATCCGCATCGGCCCCGACGTCGCGCGACCCGAGGGCTTCAAGACGGCGCTCATCGAGGGCGACGACCCCTACGAGCGCGCCGCGGCCATCGACCGCTTCTTCTCCGCGGCGCGAGGGCGTCCCTCCGGGGACGTGGTGCTCTACTCCGGCGAGGAGGCCGCCTGGGCGATGCCCGCGGCGGCGTGGGCCGCCCGCTCGGGCGACGCGGCGCTGCCCGTCCGGTCGGACTCGATCCCGCGCCCGATCGCCCGCGTGCTGGCCGCGCACGAGCGTCCCAACGTGTACCTGCTCGGGTCCGAGCGCGTGATCTCGGAGCGGGTCGCCGACCGGCTCGAGGAGCGCCGGCTGGCGCGCACGGTCAACCGCATCGAGGGCCCCACGCCGGTGGAGAACGCGATCGCCTTCGCCCGCTACGAGAAGGGCGACTTCGGCTGGCGGATCAACGTTCCCGGCCACAACTTCGCCATCGCCAGCACCTCGCGCCCGATGGACGCGGCCGCCGCGGCCCCGCTCGCCACGCGCGGCGTGTTCGCGCCCCTGCTGCTCACCGACCAGGTCGAGGAGCTGCCGGAGGCGCTCGAGAGCTACCTGCTCAGCGTGCAGCCGGGCTACGAGGACGACGCCCGCGACGCGGTGTACAACCGCGCCTGGATTCTCGGCGACGACAGCGCGATCTCGGTGCGCCAGCAGGCCCGCATCGACGCCGTGACCGAGCTGATCCCGGTGCAGCCGAACGCACCATAGTCTCGGGCGCCCGGAGGGCGACCGTTGTCATCAGCGGTGCGGGCAGGATGCCCGCACGGGGTATTCTCGAGTCCCGTCCTAGGGTTCGAGGAGGGACATGGCTATGGCATCGCAGGCGCTGGGCGTGGTGGGCGCGGGCTTCATGGGATCCGGCATCGCGGAATCGGCTGCGCGCGCCGGCTCGAGCGTGACGCTTGTCGACCTCGATCCCTCGGCCCTGGACCGATCTCGTGCCTCGATCGAGAAGTCCGTGGACCGCGCCATCCGCGGCGGCAAGCTCGACGAGGAGGCCGCGCCCGCCCTGCTCGAGCGAATCGCCTACGCCCAGGATCTCGACGCCGTCTCCGCGGCCGACCTGGTGGTGGAGGCGGTGTTCGAGGATCCCGACGTGAAGGGCCCGCTGTTTCGCCGGCTCGACGAGCTGCTGCGCGACTCGACCGTGCTGGCTTCGAACACGTCCTCGATCCCGATCGCACAGCTGGCGTCGTGGACGTCGCGCCCGGAGCGCGTGATCGGGCTGCACTTCTTCTCCCCGGTGCCGGTGATGAAGCTCGTGGAGGTGGTGGTGGCGCTCGACACGGCCGATGCGGTCGTGGAGTTCGCCGAGGCGTTCGTGAAGGAGATCGGCAAGCGCCCCATCCGCACCAGGGACCGCTCGGGCTTCATCGTGAACATGCTCCTGGTGCCGTACCTGATGGCGGCGGTGCGGATGTACGAGGACGGCTTCGCGACGCGCGAGGACATCGACGAGGGCATGAAGCTGGGCTGCGGCCACCCGATGGGCCCGCTCACCCTGTGCGACTTCATCGGCCTCGACGTGCTGTACGCCGTGTGCGACTCACTCTACGAGGAGTTCAAGCGCCCCGAGTACGCGCCGCCGCCGCTGCTCAAGCGCATGGTGGTCTCGGGACACCACGGGCGAAAGAGCGGCCACGGCTTCTACGAGTACGTCGAGGACGACGCCCGCCCACGCCTGACCGTAGGATCCGAGGCGCCGTGAGCGAGTACGAGCGAGCCGACCGGGCGGGGCGCGAGCCCACCGTCGAGGACGTACGTCAGCTGATGGGCGCCTCCACGCCGCACTTCGCGCTTCAGCTCCGCAATCGGATCGAGAACCTGGTGCTCGGGCTCGCGCCCGACCACCCGGCGCGGGTGGAGGGGGAGCGGGAGATCGCCCGCCTCGAGCAGATCGCGCTCGGGTCGGAGCGCCGCGGGCCGATCCAGGCGAACGAGGAGGGCCTCCCCAGCTACCGTGACGATGCGGACGGTGTAACCTCGTAGCGAACGCCACGAGCACGGAGGAGAAGCATGGCCTGGGAGTTCAGCGTCATGGTCGTCGCCAACGTCACCGCGACCTCCGAGGAGCTGCTCGCGGCCCTGCGCGAGCGCAGCGCGAGCGGCGCCTGCCGCTTCACGCTGGTGATGCCGCGCTCCGGGGGCAGGGCGCAAGCCGCGGGCTCGGCCCGCGGCGCAGCGATCGCTGAGCCGCAGGAGGCGCTCGCCGCTGCGCTGGACGCCATGCGAGCGGCCGGCCTCGCCAAGGTGAGCGGGCGCGTGGGCGACCCGGATCCGGTGGTCGCCGCGATGGAGCTGTGGGATCCGCGGGAGTTCGACGAGATCGTGGTATCCACGCTGCCGACCGGCATGTCGCGCTGGCTCGGGCTCGACCTGCCGCGCCGGCTCGAGAAGCTGACCTCGGTCAGCGTGCGCCATGTGGTGGCCCAGCCGCAATCCGAGGTGCGCTGGGAGCGCCCCCCGGAGCACGAGGACTACGGCGTGCTGTCGCCGCTGGCGGCCGCGCTCACCCGGCGGACGTAGCGGCCGCGGCCTCGCGCGGCGCCGACAGCCGGGCCACGCTGTCGCGGTGCTCGCGCGCCGTGCCGTAGAGCAGCGCGTCGACCTTGGCCCTTTTCAAGAAGAAGTGCAGGTCGTGCTCCCAGGTGAAGCCGATGCCGCCGTGCACCTGCAGCGCGGCCGTGCAGACCCGCCAGCCGGCGTCCGAGGCGTAGGCCTTCGCCATGCAGGCCGCGCGCGGCAGCGTCTCCGGCTCGGCGTCGCCGCACCAGGCGGCGTAGAGGCTGGCCGAGCGCGCCCCCTCGGTCTCCAGCAGCATCTGGGCGCAGCGGTGCGAGACGGCCTGGTAGGAGCCGATCGGCCGGCCGAACTGCTTGCGCTCGCGCGCGTACTCGACGCTCATCTCGAGCGCCCGCTGGGCGACCCCGGTGAGCTCGGCGGCCACGGCCGCGGCCGCGCGCGAGATGCCCGGTATGCGGTCCCCCTCGAGCGGCTCGCCGGCTCCGTCCGCGCGCACGCGCCCGAAGCGCCGCGTGGGGTCCATCGTCTCCACGAGGTCGACCTCGACCGCCGAGCCCTCGACCACGGTGGCGCCGTCGTGCCCGAGCAGCAGGATCACCTCGGCCGAGTCGGCGTCGGGCACGAGCCTGGCCTCCCCCGCGTCGGGGGGACGCCCTCCGGGCATCCCGCCCTCCGCGTGTACCAGCCCGACCGTGCCACGCGCCTCGCCGGAGGCGATCCCCGGCAGCCAGCGCTCCTTCTGCTCGTCCGAGCCGGCGGCCTGGAGCACCAGCCCGGCGGCGGCGTTCGAGAGGAAGGGCAGCGGCGCGAGCACGTACCCGAGCTCCTCCATCAGGATGATCAGCTCGACCGTGCCGAGCCCCTGGCCGCCGTGCTCCTCGTCGACGAAGATGCCCGGCCAGCCGAGCTCGCAGAGCTCCTTCCACACGTCGTCGGGGTAGCCGCCCGACTCGGCGAGCTCGCGCACGCGCTCGGGCTTGAAGCGCTCGGCCAGCAGCTCCTTGGCGGTGCGCTTGATCGCGTGCTGGTCGTCGCTGAAGTCGAAGTTCACGTGCTCGCCCCCTACCGCAGCTTCGGCAGGCCGAGCACCCGCTCGGCGACGATGTTCTTGAGGATCTCGGTCGTGCCGCCCTCGATCGAGTTCGCCCGCGAGCGCAGCAGGCGGTAGGTCCAGGGCGACTCCCAGTAGGCCCCCTCCTCGCCCAGGATCTCCACGGCCAGCTCGGTGAGCGACTGGTTGACCTCGCCCCACTGCCACTTGGGCAGGGATCCCTCGGGGCCGGGCACGCCGTGCTTCATGATCGCCGTCAGGCCGCGCCAGGAGTTGAGCCGCAGCAGCTCCACCTCTATCTCGAGCTGTCCGAGCCGCTGCGAGATCACGGGATCCTCGTGGGCGCCGCGCTCGGCGGCGAGCTGCTCGAGCTCGTCCAGCGCGATGCGCACGGCGGCGGCCGAGGAGGCGCCCAGCCCGGCGCGCTCGTTCATCAGCGTGGTGATGGCCACGGCCCAGCCGTTGCCGACGCCGCCCACGACGTTCTCGTCGGGGACGCGGGCCTCCTCCATGAAGAGCTCGTTGAACTCGGGCTCTCGCGTGATCTGGTGCAGCGGGCGGACCTGGACCGCGTCCTGCTCCATGTCGAGGATGAAGTAGGTGAGCCCCTGGTGCTTGGGGGCGTCCTGGTCGGTGCGGGCCACGAGCATGCACCACTTGGCCCGGTGGGCGTAGGTGGTCCAGACCTTCTGCCCGGTCACCAGCCACTCGCCGTTCGACTTGACGGCCTTGGTCTTCAGCGAGGCGAGGTCGGAGCCCGACTCGGGCTCGGAGAAGCCCTGGCACCAGATCTCCTCGCCGGTGAGGATCGGCCGCAGCCAGCGCTCCTTCTGGTCGTCGCGGCCGTGGGTGATCACCACCGGCCCGCCCATCACCATTCCCAGCACGTTCACCGGCGGCGGCGCCTTGGCGCGCGCCATCTCCTCGCCGAACAGCGCCTGCTCGACCAGCGTGGCCCCCCGGCCGCCGTACTCCTTCGGCCAGGAGAACCCGGCGTAGCCGGCCTCGAACAGCTTGCGCTGCCAGCTCCGGCGGTGCTCGAAGGCGGCGTCGTCGCCCGGCGGGTCCTCACCCGGGTGGTTCTCGGCGAGCCATGTCCGGAGCTCGTCCCTGAAGGCCTGCTCGGAGGGCGAGAGGGTGAGGTCCATGGCGGTGTAATGTACCAAGGCGTACACAATGTCGTCGGCCTCCCCCGACATCCCTCGCCGCCTGCCGCGCGGCCTGCACGGGCTGGACCGCGACGTGGTCGCGGCGTCGCAGCGCACCCGTCTGCTCGAGGCCGTCGGGCGCGCCGTGGCGGACAAGGGCTACGCGGCCGCGACGATCGACGACATCGTGCGCGGCGCGGGTGTCTCGAAGAAGACCTTCTACGACCACTTCCGCGACAAGCAGGACTGCTTCCTGGCCGCGTACGAGGCCGCTAGCGACCAGCTGTTCGCGCGCGTGCGCGAGGCCCATGCCGGGTCCGGGGGCTGGCTCGAGCGCACCCGGGCCGGCATCGCCGCCTACCTGCGCTGGATCGCCGCCGAGCCGGCGCTGGCGCGGGTCTTCCTGATCGAGGTGGCGGCCGCCGGCCCGCGCGCCGCCGAGCGCCGCGAGCGGCTGCGCGACCGCTACGCCGAGCTCATGCGCGATCTGCAGGAGGAAGCGCGCTCCGAGTTTTCGGCGCTGCCCCGGCTGCCGGTCGAGGTGTTCCACGCGCTCGTCGCCGCGGTGGACGACCTCGTGGTGCGGCGCATCCGCGAGTCGAGCGCCGCGGAGCTCCCGGCGCTCGAGCCGGTGCTCCTCTACCTGCAGCTGGCGCTGCTGGCCGGGCCCGAGGTGGCGGCCGAGTCGGCCGAGCTGTAGGTCGGGTATGCCGGTCCGCGACCCAGGGCCAGGCGAGTGACGTTGACCGCGATATGCGCGGCGAGTGCCGGGCGAGGATCGAACCCACGATCGCCGGCGACACGACGATCAGCAGCAGCCGGCCCGGCAGGCTAAACCGATCCGCGCGCACCCGGCCAAGCCGGCTGCTTGCGGCTATCCCTCTTCTGCGTTCCTGCGCGCCAGGTCCAGCTCGGCCTGGACCGTCTCGCGCTGGTTGTCGAAGGTGAGTCGCTTCTCGAGGTAGGGAATCGCCGCCTCGGGGTTGCCCGAGCGGTTGAGCGACTTGCCCAGGTTGAACAGCGCGTACGCGTAGTTGATGTCGCGGCTGTCCTCGGGGAACGAGGCCACCGCCTCCTGCAGGATCGGCACGGCGCCGGCGTAGTCGCCCTGCTGCATCAGCGCGAAGCCCTCCTCGTTGAGCTGGGCGCCGCGGGCCGGATCGAAGGACACGGGCTGCTCCTCGGGCGCGGGCTGCTCCTCCGGAGCGGGCTCGGGGGGCGGCGCGGCTGGCTGCTCGGCCTTGGGCTCCTTCTCGGGCTTGTCCTTCTTCGCCTTGCCGTCCGCAGCCCGCTCGGCGCCCCGGTCGGCGCGCGGCGCCTCGTCGCCGCCGTCGCCCCCCGACAGCACGGCGCCGATTACGGCGGCCACCGCCAGCGCGACGAACACGAGCGCCAACAGTGCCACGGCGGCGGGCCGCCTTCGCCCTCCGCCGGCGCGCTGGCGCACCGGGCCGGTCGGACGCGAGGGGGGTGGG
>JBOGXS010000238.1:0-3463 GCA_050693815.1 Thermoleophilaceae bacterium
CGCCGCCGCGACCGTCGACCGGCTCCTGCACCACGCCCACGTGATCGTCACAGACGGCAGCGACTCCTACAGGCTCGCCCAGGCGACCGCCGGGAAGGGGGTGATGCCCCTGGCCTGACGGTTCGCGCCGCGGCCATCGCCGCTGCGCCTCGCGCTACGCGCAAGGCTCCGCGACCACGGCCGCGCACCCCACCTGATGGGGAGAACCGATGGCCACCAGTGGGGAGAAAAGATGGCCGCCGTTGGGGAGAACCGATGGCCGCCGTTGGGGAGAAACCGATGGCCGTTGACAGCGCCACGAGCAGGCGTCTCAGTCGACCTTCGGCTGACGCCCGCTTGGGACGACGGGGAGGCGTCAATCCGGCGCGCCACCAGACGCCCGCTTACATCTGCGAATGCGGCAGTCCTCATCCGCGGAATCGGCGCGCTCGCGGCTCGTCTCTTGCGAGCGTCTCCGCAGCGGCTGCGGAGAGTTCGTTCTCGTCATGAAACAGAAGTCTGAGGAGTTCGGGAGGACAGATCCCGCGCGATCAGCCGTCGTGGCTGGAGACGCACGAAGCGAGAACTCGGATCGCTGGTCATCGCTGCGATTCGAAACCGCGAATCCCATGCGCTCTCGTCACTTCCTCCCAGATGTACCACACCGGTCGCACGGTGGGGCCGACGGTCGCACCTCGCGCGATGAGCGGCTGAGCAAGGAACGCATCGACGTCGAAAGGATCGGCTGGGCGCGCTCGGTCCGCCATGCCAGGAATCCTCGCCGATCCATTTTCCCGCCGAGGCTGCCGGGGGGCGCGGCGGTGGCCGCCCGCGATGTCGCGCCGGCCCTAACGCGACCGGTGCTCGCTCTTAGCGAGCGCGCAATGCCGCAGCTCGAGGAGATCACGTACGACTTGGCGGTCCGGGCGCTCGCGGATCAGGAGAATGCGCTCCGGGATCTGCGGGCGCGCACCGGAACGTTGCTCACTGCCGCTTCTCTTATCGCCTCGTTTCTCGGGGGTCAGGCAATCGCCCGGGCCGAGCTCAGCGCGCTCGTGGTCGTGGGCGTCATTGTGTTCGGGATATGCGTCGTGCTCTGCCTCTACGTTCTCCTGCCGAAGGAGGGCTTGATCTTCGCCATTGACGGACCTCAGGCTTATCAGGCGCTCTACGCGGTTCGAGACGACGAGGAGGAGGCGCAACGGTGGCTCACGTACTGGGTTCATGGCTTTCGCAGCAACAACCATCCGACCGTGAAGCGTCTTACCGCTGCATCTCCCTCGCCGGGCTCGCGCTTCTGCTGGAGATCATGCTCCTGGCGCTCGCGCTCGCGGTAGGCTGAACTTGACCGTGAGCATGCAGACACCGAAGCCGAGTACGACCCCGCGGCCTGCGTCGAAGCCGCTGCCGCCTCCGCCTCCCCCTCCACCGGGCGTCGGGATCCCCGAAACGCGCGGCGGCGGTCCGTCAGACGCGAAGTAGGACTTCCGGCCTTCGCTGGGCGCTGGCGCAGAGGTCCGTGGCGCTCCGCGATCTGCGATCCATTCGATCGCAGATCGACACGCTTCCATGTCGCGCAGTGCAGGCGTGTCGTGGCCCCGAGATCACACGTCCGCAGGGGACGACCAGCGAAGAGGACCGGCCGTCAAGCGCGTCTGGCAGCGGTGGCGTCAAGCTCTCGCGCGTGAGCGTGCTGCCCGATTACTCCCGCCAAGCCCAGCGTTATGACGACACGCGCTCGGCGAGCCCATCGGTCCTACGGGCGCTGCGCAAGGCGCTCAATGGCGCACCTGGCCGTAGGCTCGCCGACCCGCCGCGGGCGGAGATTCTCGAGGAGCTGCCAGACGCGCACGTGTTCGATGTCGAGTTCGAGGACATAGAGGACGCATCGTTGGCCGCGCTGTCGGCCGACCCCGAGCGGGTGCTCGAGGCAGCGGAGAGGGGCGCGACGAGCTACTTCGAGCGGATGCAGCGCGACCATCCGGACGAGCTTAGGTCAGTGCTCGAGGCGCACGGGTGTGAAGGAGAGAACCCGGGCCAGCGTTTCGTAGTGGCGATCGAGGTGGAGGACGGCGGCGTTGTGCTGCTGCGCGCAGGCGGCGATCAGGAGGTCGGGAATGGGCACGCGGTGCTGGCTTCTCGCACCGAGCTCGCGCTGGGCTGTGCGGGCGATCGCAATGGTCTCGGCATCGACGCGCAGCTCGTGCATGGCGCCGAGCTCGGCGTCGAGTTGCTCGAAGGCCTGCGGCGAGCGAGCGCTGTAGAGCACCTCGAGCTTCGTGATCGCGCACAGGCACGGGTCTCCCAACGCCGGATCCAGATCCCCGACGCGAACGAGCGCCGACTTGTCAAGCAGCAGCCACCGCTTGGTGGCGGCCGCCGTCAGGTCCACGCCTGATCGGAGAGCAGCAGGTCGGCGTCGACGAGCGACCGGATCCGCATGAGCGCGACGTGCGCCCGCTCGCGGCGCTCCTCGCTCTGAAGCTCCCGGTCGCCGAGCTCGAGCGCCTTGTGGCCTTCCTCGGCGAGCTTGAGCAGCAGCTGCTTGCGGTCGCCGATCTCGGGCCAGCGCGCGTGCGCGGCGTCCAACAGCTCGCGCAGATGGCCGGTATCGGTGAGCGTGTACCTCGGCCTGGTGGTCGGCATCGAAGCGAGTGTAGCACCTAAACCCGCAGGTGCGACACCTAGAGGACGTGGAAGGATGCACCGCCGTGGAACGCGAGCAGCTGGGGCGCCGCATCGCCCGGCGTCAGATGGCGTGGGGGCTGTGCGTCAACCTCTTCGGCGTCGGCGTCGCCTTCGCGTACCTGGCCTTCGTCTTTCCGCCCGATCCCGACGAGGGCCGCGTCTCGATCGGTCGCAACGTCGCCGCGCTCGCGGTCTACCTGCCGCTCGCGATGACGATCAGCACCCTGCGCGTGAGAAGCGCGCGCCGCGCGACTGGGCGAGGTCGGACCGAGCGCCGACCGAGATCGAGCGTCGCCTTGTCCTGCGGCTGCCGGTCATAAACGGGTCTCCTCGCGTTTGAGTGGGTTCATCGCAGCGGTCGTCTTCGCGTTGCTCAACCTCGATCCCTCCGCGGCGTTTGCGTACGACGTCTTCGGGACGGTCGTCCTCGTGGGGATCGCCGCCACCACCGCGGAGTTCCTCGGCAACGAGCGGCTGCTTCGACCGGCTGTCGCGCTGGTCCTCTCCACCGACCCGCCACCGGAGGCGGGCGCGCTCGGCGTCGGCCCGCGGATCGTGCTCACATGGCTCGCGGTCGCTGCGGCGCCGCTCGTGGGCATCGCACTCGTGCCGGCGGGCCGAGTGCCCGACGACGCCTCGGACCTCGCGCTGCCGCTGCGTTCCTCGCGGCAAGCGCCGTGGTGGCCGGCTGGAGGGCGAGGTGATCCTTCGGGGACGGGCGCAGCCCACGCAGCTGGCGGTGCTGCGCTGAGGGGCCGGCAGAGCGATGCTTCAGAGCTACGCGGCGGCCCGGGGC
>JBOGXS010000239.1:0-11213 GCA_050693815.1 Thermoleophilaceae bacterium
GGGACTTCTACGACGTGTTCCCGCTCGCCGCGGATCGCTGGCGATTGTTCCTCGGGGACGTCTGTGGCAAGGGTCCCGAGGCCGCAACGCTGACTTCGCTCCCCCGCTACACGCTTCGGACCGCCGCCATCCTCAAGGAGGATCCAGCGGCCGCGCTGGTCGATCTCAACACGGCGCTCTTCCTCGAGCGGACAGACGAGCTGCCGATGTGCACCGTCGTCTACGGACATATCGACCGCCTCGCCGATGGTGGCTTCGCGCTCTCGCTCGCGGTTGCCGGCCATCCTTCGCCCGTGATCGTTCGGGCAAGCAGTGACGTGGAGACGGTCTCGTCCGGCGGCCCCTTGCTCGGGGCCATACGTGACCCCGCCTTCGAGACCTGCGGCGTCGTGCTGGGGCCGGGGACGCAGCCGTCATCTACAGCGACGGCCTGCTCGACATCGACTACGCCGGAGACCGCGTGACCGCGGAGCGGCTCGCCGAGATTCTCGGCGGTGCGCCGGGTGGTTCGGCCAGCGAGCTGATCGCCCGGCTACGCAAGATCCTGAATGGGCCAGATCATCCCTCCGCGGCGACGTCGCGATCCTCGCCCTCAGCGTGCCCTAGACCAGCACCGCGGAACGGTGGTCGAGTTCATCTCTGGGCCACAGCCTGAGCAACGTTAGTTGCCCCATAGGCACCTCAGCCAATATCGTGTCCGTGGATGTCCCGTGAAGGTGAGACCAAGCCGCGCCCCGCCGGCGCGGACACGAGCCTCGGTCGCGGGCTGGACATCCTGGTGGCGCTGGGCAGCGCGGACGCCACCAGAAACGGAGGACTTGGTGTCATGCGCATCGCGGAACACGTGGGGCGCGAGAAGAGCCAGGTATCCCGTGCCTTGAGAACTCTCGCGCAGTACGGCCTCGTCGACCGCGACTCCGAGACCCTCGACTACCGGCTGGGGTGGCGACTCTTCGCGCTCGCTGCGCAGGCCGGTCACCAGCGTCTGCTCGAGGAAGCTCCGCCGATCTGCCAGGAGCTGGTCGTGCGGCTCGGCGAGACGGCGCACCTGTCGGTCCTCGACGGCGCGGAGGTGTTGACCCTCATGTCCGAGTTGTCACCGAGCGCCGTGCAGGTGAGTGACTGGAGCGGTCGAAGGACTCCCGCGCATTGCACGGCGTCCGGTCGCGCCCTTCTCCTCGATCACAGCGAAGTGCTGGTGGCCGAGCTGTTTCCCACCGAGAGGCTGCCGATATGCGGGCCGCGGTCTCCCGGGAATGTCGCCGAGTTGTGGAGACGCATCCTGACCGCCAGGGATGCGGGCTTCGCCCTGAGCGACGAAGAGTTCGAGTCCGGTCTCGTGAGTGCCGCCGCGCCCGTTCGTAACTTTCGCGGTCGGATCGTCGCTGCCCTGAACGTCTCGGGCCCCAAGTTCCGGGCCGGCTCCGAGCTCGAGACCCGCGGGGTGGTCGTCCGAGCCGCAGCCGACGAGCTCTCGCGGCGGCTGGGATGGAATACGACCAATGGAGGAGACGATGGCTGACGGAGGAACCGCGAACCGGCCGGGCTTGCTCGAGCGGCTCGAAAGCGGTCCGGTGATCTGCGCCGAGGGCTACCTGTTCGAGCTCGAGCGGCGCGGCTACCTGCAGGCAGGTGGATTCGTACCGGAGGTCGTGCTCGACCATCCCGAGAAGGTGACCGAGCTCCACGGTGAATTCGTTCATGCCGGCTCGGACGTCGTCGAGGCCTTCACCTACTACGCGCATCGAGAGAAGCTGCGCCTCATCGGCAAGGAGGAGCTGCTCGAGCAGATCAATCGCCAGGCCCTCGAGATCGCCGGGGCGGTGGCGCGCGACAGCGGAACGCTTTTCGCCGGGGACGTCTGCAACACGAACCTCTACACGGGTCCGGAATCGGCGGACACCGTTCGAGCCATGTTCGAGGAGCAGGTCGGATGGGCGGTCGAGGCCGGCGTTGACTTCATGATCGGCGAGACCTTCTCGTGGGGCGGGGAAGCCGTGGCGGCCACCGAGGTGATCAAGGCCGCGGGCTGTCCGGCCGTCGTGACCCTGGCCATTCACCGCCATTCGGAGACGCGAGAGGGCTGGTCGCCGGAGGAGGCCTGCCGGCGACTCAAGGAGGCCGGCGCCGACGTCGTGGGCCTCAACTGCAGCAGGGGCCCGAGAACGATGCTCCCGCTGCTCGAGCGGCTCCGGGAAGCGGTGCCCGGCCACCTGGCGGCGCTTCCCGTGCCCTACCGCACCGATGACGACGAGCCGAGCTTCCAATCGCTGACCGACCCCGAGACCGATTCGCTCCCGGAGCACCGGCCGTTTCCCACGGCGCTCGATCCGTTCACGTGCAACCGCTACGAGATCGCCGACTTCACCAGAGCGGCGGCCGGGCTCGGCGTGCGGTACCTCGGAGTCTGCTGCGGCGCTGCGCCGCACCACATCCGGAGCATGGCGGAGGCCCTCGACAGGACACCGCCGGCAAGCCGCTACTCGCCTGACATGTCGAAGCATGCCTACTTCGGCACGGACGCCACGCTCAAGGAGGAATACCGCGCCTACGCGGAAGAGCTCTGACCTATCTCGGCCAACCTGCGATGACTGAGGGCCGCTCGCGGGATCAGACCCTACGCGTGACGCTCGCTCAGACCGATTGCGCGCTGGGAGACGTCGCCGAGAACCTCCAGCAAGTTCGGGAGGCTCTACGAGAAGCGGCGGTCGAAGCCGCCGACCTGGTCGTTTTCCCGGAGCTGACGCTTACGGGCTACTCGCTCGGGCAGGTGAGCGACGACGTCTCTCGAGCGGTGAGCGATGACGAGATCGTCGGGCTGGCGAAGTTGACGGGCGATGTCAGCTGTGTGGTTGGCTTTGCCGAGGCGGGGCGGGTCCACACCTACAACAGCGCCGCATATCTCGAGGCCGGCGAGGTGCTCCACGTGCACCGAAAGCTGTATCTCCCGACCTACGACATCTGGGAAGAGCGCAAGCACTTCACCCCAGGCGATGCCATGCGTGCTTTCGACACACGTCGCGGACAGTTCGCCATTCTCATCTGCAGCGACGCCTGGCAGCCGGCGCTGGCCGTGCTGGCCGTCCAGGACGGTGCCCGGGTTCTCATCGTGCCGGCCAACAGCACCGGACGGCGGTCGAACATCGAGTCGGAATGGCGTGACATCAATCGCTTCTACGCGCGCCTGCTGGAGTGCTACGTGGTGTTCGTCAACCGAGTCGGTGAGGAGGGACCGCTTTCGTTCTGGGGCGGCTCGCACGTCTACGACCCCTGGGGCGAGCTGGTGGCCGAGGCTCCCCTCGACGAGCCGGCGCATGTCACGGTCGAGCTCGATCTGGCGAACGTACGCCGCCGCCGCCGAGAGATGCCGCTCGTGAAGGAGGCGCGCCTGGCCCTGCTCAACCGGGAGCTGGGACGCCTGGTCGCCGAGGGTGGAGACCTGTAGGCCGGGGGCTGGCGCCACGGTATGCGGGACTTCCTTCTAAACGACGAGGATCGAGCCTTTCGAGCCGAGGTCAGGGACTTCCTCGCCGGCGAGCTCAAGCCGCGCGCCGCGGCCATCGAGGCCGAGCAGGACTGGGACGGGGTCAAGGCGGCGATCCGGGCGCTCGGTGAGAAGGGTTACCTCACCCTGATGTTCTCCGACCTCTACCGAGGGGAGCTCGTGGATCCGGGCCTGACGCACGCGACCCTCCTCTCCGAAGAGGCCGCCGCGATCAGCTATGCCTTCGAGTCCACCGTTGCGACCGCGCTGAGCTGCGCCTTTCCGCTGCACCGCGAAGCCGCACCCGCGCTGCGTGAGCGGTATCTCGGCCCGATCGTGCAGGGGCGCGAGATAGGCGCCATCTGTGTCACCGAGCCCGATGCGGGCTCCGACACCGGCCGGATGAGGACCAGCATCCGGTACGACGCCGACCGCGACGAGTGGACCATCAACGGGCTCAAGCGCTACATCTCGAACGCGTCCGAGGCCGACGTCTACATCGTCTACGGGATCACGACCCCCGCCGTTCCGGCCCAGAGGGGAATGAGCGCCGTCATCGTGCCGGCGGACACGTCAGGCCTCGGCTTTTCGCCCTCCCACGAGTTGATGGGCCGGCGCGGATGCAAGGTCGGTGAGGTGAGGTTCCGCGACTGCAGGGTCCCCGGGAACCACCTGCTCGGTGAGCGTGACAGGGGCTTTCGCATCATGCTCGGCATGTTCAACTTCGAGCGGGTGCTTCTTGGCGGCGCCGGTCTCGGGGTCGCACGCAGCGCGTTCGAGGTCGCCCGCCGTCACGCACAGGACCGCGTCGCGTTCGGACAGAAACTGGGGTCAAAGCAACTCATCTGGGACAAGGTCGTCGAGATGAGCTGGCGAATCGACGCCGCTGAGCTGCTCACCCACCGGGCCGCCAAGCTGTTCGACTCCGGCGCGCTCAGCGGCAAGCAGCTTGTCAAGCCCGCCTCCATGGCCAAGCTCGTCGCCACACAGACGGCCAACCTCTGCGCGGACCAGACCGTGCAGATCCTCGGGGCGGACGGTCTCGCGAAGCAGGGGAGCCGCGCCGAGCAGATCTACCGCGACGCTCGCGCGCTGACAATCGTCGGCGGCACGAGCGAGATGATGAGGTACCTGATCGCCTGTGCCGACCTGCCCGAGCTCAGGCCGGACCTGTGATGTCCATGGCGACCGGTCAGCACACGGCGGTTCGCCTCACGATCGCGTCGATGCTGCTCAGGACGGTCGAGCGTCACCCGGATCGTCCGGCCATCGTCTACGGCGGGCGCCGCTGGACCTACGCCGCCTGGAACGCGCGAGTAAATCGCACTGCGCACGCCCTGGCAGACCTGGGCGCGCGTCCCTACGACCGGGTGGCGATCCTGATGCATGCCAACGAGGCGGCGGTCACGCTGTACTTCGCCTGTCAGAAGCTGGGCGCGGTTGCCGTGCCCATGAACTTCCGGCTGGCGACGGGCGAGGTCGCTCACGTCCTCAGCGACTCGGGTGCCCGGCTGCTCGCCTATGAAGGGTCGCTGCGCGAAACCGCCATGCGCGCCGCGGACCGGGTCAACGGGCTCGGCGAGTTCATCGTCGTCGAGTCCGACGCTACCTCGAACGGCCATCACGACTACGAGTCGATGGCGGAGAGCGGGAGCAGCCACGAGCCGCTGATCACGGCCGACGTGACGCCGGAGATGCTGTCGGCGATCGTCTATACGTCAGGCACGACCGGGCTCGCCAAGGGGGTGATGCACACCCACGCCAACGACATCGCCATCGCGATGAACTGCGCGCTCGAGTACCAGCTCGGTCCCGAGGACCGTGCCATGCACATAGCCCCGCTGTACCACGTGGGTGGCATGCAGGCGTTCTTCATACCGCACGTGCTCGTCGGCGCCGCCAATCTGATTCAGTCACGCTACGAGCCCCGGCACGCGCTGCGGGAGATTCAAGACGAAGGCGTGACGACGCTCTTCGCCGTGCCCACCCAGATCGCGGGGATGCTGTTGCACCCCGCCTTCGAGCGGTTCGATGTGTCCTCGCTGGAGATGATCACGACCGGGGGGGCCACCTTGGCGGCGAGCACCATGGAACGCGTGCTCGACCGGTTCTGCCCACGCCTCTACAACGGCTACGGCATGACCGAGGCCAGCCTCACCCTTCTGATGAACCCGCGCGACGCGCTCCGCAAGCTGGGGTCATGCGGAAAGGCGACACTGCTCAGCGAGACGCGGATCGTGGTTCATGATCCGGATCGCGATGTGCTGCCCGAGGAAGAGGCGGTCGGCGACCATGTCGGCCAGCTGATCGTCCGTGGGCCGCACACCACGCCCGGCTACTGGAACGACCCCAGTGCGAGCGCCGAGCGACTGCGCCATGGATGGCTGTACACGGGCGACCTGTTCTCGCGCGACTCCGAGGGCTACCACTACTTCAATGGACGCGCGGACGACATGATCGTGTCCGGGGGCGAGAACATCTACCCATCGGAGGTCGAGGACGTCCTGCATCGCTGTCCAGGCGTCCGCGAGGCCGTCGTCGTGGGGACGCCCGACCCGAAGTGGGGCGCCATCGTCACCGCCTTCGTCGTTCGCGGCGAGCCCACGCTGAGCGAGCGCGATATCGACCGGTTCTGTCGTGACAGCGACATGCTCGCCCTCTTCAAGCGCCCGCGGCGCACCGTCTTCGTGGATGCATTGCCTACCAATCCCAGCGGCAAGGTCCTGACTCGGGAGCTCGTCGCTCGTTTCGGCTGAGCCGCACCAACCGCTCCGACCGAGACGCTGGTCGTCCCCTTGACAGGGCCCCCGGTGTTGGTGAGGATGCACGCAAAGGAGCTGAGACGGCAAGGCCAGCTCGGACAAGAGGGATACTGAGGGAGGCGATCCAGGCTCGGTGAGCAAGTTCCTCGACTACCTGGAATTTCGTCAGGAGCATCTGACGGAGCTGGCGATCGAGCACGCTCAGGTGGTCGGGATCGCCTTGATCATCGCCTCGGTTATAGGAGTCGCAAACGGGATCGCAGTCTACCGCAGTGAGAAGGCCACAATCGTCGCCATCGCGATCGCCGGCACGTTCTTGACCATCCCGTCGTTCGCCCTGCTCGCCCTGTTCATTCCGATCTTCGGGCTGGGATACGAGCCGACTGTCGTTGCGCTCGTGATGTACGCGCTCCTGCCGATCGTCCGCAACACCGTCACGGGCCTGCGGGAGGTCGACCCCGCCGTGGTCGAGTCGGCGCAGGGCATGGGAATGGGCCGGATGCGCCGGCTCCTGCGCATCGAGCTTCCCCTCGCGTGGCCGATCATCCTCACGGGCATACGCGTCTCGGCGCTGCTCCTAATCGGGATCGCCGCCATTGCGGCGGCGGTCAACGGGCCCGGCCTCGGCGAGGACATCTTCTCCGGTCTCGCGCGGATCGGAAGTGCGACGGCGACGAACCTGGTGCTCGGCGGTGTCCTCGGCGTCATCGTGCTCGCGCTCTTGTTCGATCTGTTCTTCCTGCTTCTCGGCAGGCTCACGACCTCGCGAGGTATCCGTGCCTGATCAGTCGCCACCGACCGACGGACAGAGGGTGATGATCTCCCTGCAGCAGCTGTCGAAGACGTTTCCCGGGCAGGCCGAGCCGGCCGTGCGGGACCTCTCGATGGACTTCCCGGAGGGCGAGATCGTCATTCTCGTCGGGCCGTCGGGCTGCGGCAAGTCGACGACGCTGCGGCTGATCAATCGCCTCATCGAGCCGAGCGGGGGGCGCATCGTTCTCGAGGGAGAAGACGTAACGCGGGCGAACTCGGACGAGCTGCGCCGCCGCATGGGCTACGTCATCCAGCAGATCGGACTTTTCCCCCACATGACGATCGCGGAGAACATCGCGACCGTTCCGCGCATGCTGGGCTGGGATCGAAAGCGAGTCGCGGAACGCGTCGACCAGCTGCTCGAGACCGTCGGGATGGAGCCGCGGGAATACCGGCGCCGCTATCCCAAGGAGCTGTCGGGCGGCCAGAGCCAGCGCGTGGGCGTGGCCCGCGCGATGGCCGCCGATCCGCCGATCCTTCTCATGGACGAGCCCTTCGGGGCGATCGATCCGATCACGCGAGACCGGCTGCAGAACGAGTTTCTGCGAGTCCAGTCCGATATCAGGAAGACGATCGTCTTCGTCACCCACGACATCGACGAGGCGGTCAAGATGGGCGACCGCATCGCGGTGCTGCGTCAGGGCTCGGTCATCGCGCAGTACGACACGCCGGAGCGCATCCTCACCAACCCCGCCGACGCCTACGTGGAGACCTTCATCGGCTCCGGTGCGGCGCTCAAGGGGCTTACCCTCTCCTACGTCCGGGACATCGAGCTCGCCGACTGGGCCACGGTGGACATCAAGGCGGGGCGGGAGTCCATGCGCGAGGCGCTCGAGCGCTCGGGCCAGGAGGCCGTGCTGGGCCTGGACGAGGGCCGGCGCCCCAGCCGGTGGTACACGGCACGTGACCTCGATCGACCGGAGTCCCTCGACGACGTCGGGCTTCCGGCCACGGCCACCGTGGAGTCCAACGCCACGCTGCACGACGCGCTCGACCAGATGCTGACCTCCCTCACCGGAACGGTCATCGTCGTGGACCACAACGGGGCCTACCACGGCGTCGTGGAGCTCGACGCGATCCGCCGTCGAGTGGACGACATTCGCACCGCCGCTCGCCAGCGCGCCCAGGAGACAACGGCGGAGATCGGGCGCTGAGACCTCGAGCGGCATGAGCACCACGGAACGCACCCCGATCCCCGCCGCCGCTGTCGTCCAAGGCACAGCCACGGTCGCCGTCGCGGCCGATGAGCGCGCGCGCCTGGCTCGCCTCGGACGCTACCTGGTCCAGCCCGCGCTGCTGCTCCTGGCCTGCCTGGCCCTCTTTCTGTGGGTCAACTCCCTCGAGCTCGACTCGATCGAGAAGCGGCGCATCAACACCGACTTCATCTCGACGGCGCTCTGGGAGCAGATCAAGCTGGTGGCGGCATCGACCTTCCTGGTGGTCCTGATCGCCGTCTCGCTCGGCGTGATGGTCACCCGCCCATGGGCGCGCTTTCTCTCTCCCGTGGTGCTCGCGGTGGCCAACATCGGACAGGCGGTCCCGTCCATCGGCCTGCTGGTGATCCTTGCGCTCGTGTGGGACATCGGCTTCACGCCGGCGCTGGTGGCCCTCGTCGCCTACTCGGTCGTGCCGGTGCTTCGCAACACGATGGTCGGGTTGCAGCAGGTGGATCGCTCATTGCTCGAAGCGGGTCGGGGGATGGGCATGACGAAGACGGCCGTTCTGCTGCGTATCGAGTTGCCGCTCGCCGTTCCGGTCATCCTGGCCGGGATCCGGACGGCCCTGATCATCAACGTGGGCACCGCCACGCTGGCGACCTTCACCGGGGCCGGAGGCCTCGGCGACCTGATCAACAATGGCCTGCGCTTGGGCCGTCAGCCGGTGATCATCGTCGGCGGAGCGCTCACGGCCATCCTGGCGTTGACTATCGATTGGCTCGCGGGTATCGCGGAGGACGTCCTGCGCCCCAAAGGCCTGTGAAGACGTTGAAGCGCCCCAACCCCCTAGGAGGAGGAATCTGCATGTCGAAGTCCATCCGCAAGTTGGCAACGCTCCTGTGCCTCGCGCTCATGGCCGGCGCCCTCATCGCCGTCGGCTGCGGCGATGACGACGAGGGCGACGGAGGGGGCGGGGGTGGCGGCGGCCTGGAGGGCGCAACTCTGACCGTCGGCTCCAAGGAGTTCACCGAGCAACTCGTGCTCGGTCAGATCACCGTACTGGCCCTCGAGAACGCCGGAGCGGAGGTCAAGGACGAGACCGGGCTCGCGGGCAGCGTGGCCGCTCGTCAGGCGCTCGAGGCCGGTGAGATCGACATGTACTGGGAGTACACGGGGACGAACTGGCTCACCTACCTCAAGGAGACCAAGCCCATCCCAAACTCCCAGAAGCAGTACGACGCGGTCAAGAAGGCGGAGGCCGCCAACGACATCGAGCTGCTCGACCCGGCGCCGGCCAATAACACCTACGCGTTCGCGGTGCGCTCGGAAGCCGCCGGCGAGTTGGGCGTCGAAACCATCTCCGACTTCGAGGAGCTCGTCTCGTCCAATCCCGAGGACGCGTCGCTGTGCGTGGGCGAGGAGTTCACTGCCCGTGACGACGGCCTGCCCGGCGTCGAGAAGACCTACGGCTTCCAGTTCCCCGAGGACGGCGTCATCAAGATCGACGAGGGCATCATCTACACCGAGGTCGACAAGGGCGGAAAGTGCAACTTCGGCGAGGTGTTCATCACCGACGGACGCATCGCCGCCAACGACCTGACCGTGATCGAGGACGACAAGTCCTTCTTCCCCAAGTACAACCCCGCGCTCAACGTGCGCGCCGACGTGCAGCAGAAGCACCCAGAGCTGGCCGACATCTTCAATCCGATCGCGGCAAAGCTGGACAACAAGACGCTGCAGACACTTAACGCCCAGGTCGACGTCGACGGCATCCCCGAGGAGGAAGTCGCCCAGAAGTGGCTCGAGGACAACGGCTTCATCGAGTAGTCGCGAGATTGGACCCCGGGCTCACTGCCGGCTTGGCCGGGCGGGTCGCGAGCAGGTCGAAGAGGACCGGCTCGTCTCCGTCGGTGTCGCCCAGAGTGCCCACGGCGGCCTCGATCAGCGCGCTCGTACCCGCGCCCAGCACCGGCCGCGCGAGCGCGCGGTACTTGGCCGCCACCTCCGCGGCGTCGAGCGGATCCTCCGGGCCGCCGCGCGCCGTCGCGGGCTCCGAGCCGAGTCCGCGGCCATCGCGGAGCCGAAACGTCACATGCGCCCAGCGCTCGGCTGGGAAGCGCGCGTCGTAGGCCGCGGCCGTCTCGATCGTGGTGGCCCGGCTCAGCCGGAGGATCTCCCGGTCGGCGATGCCACGGGGGCCGATCTCCTCAGCTCCGACGCGTCCCCGCACCAGTGCGGCGGCGACGGCGAACGGCAGGCTGTACTGCGCCTCCTCCGTGGTCGACGGGGTGGCGCAGGCGAGCCTCGACGCCTCGTGGAAGGTCGTCACCGTGACGGACTCCAGCGCCGCCGCGGGCAACTCCAGATCACGCTGGAGGGCTAGTGCCGACTCCATCGCGGGCTGCGCCCAACGGCAGACCGGGTACGGCTTGATGTACTGCTCGACGATGCGCCAGCGCGTCCCGAGGTCGCTCCACCGCTCCGCGTCCTCTGTCAGCAGCGCGGGGGCGCCCGTGAAGCCCTCGGCGGCGAGCTGAGCCGCGCCTACTCCCGCCAGCGCCCCCCAGGCCGAGCCGTCCCTGACCATCGTGGGATGGTCGATGCAGCGCATCATCTGGCTGCGCGGCGCGTGGTACTCGGCGATGCCGAGCGCGTGCCGGGTCGGGGTCCCCCCCAGGCCCAGCGCGCGGGCCCCGAGGGCCGCGCAGGCGATCGCGTTCCAGGCCCCCGACGCGTGGTAGTCGCCGGCGGTGGCGTGAAGCGCCATCCCGGCGCGGACCGAGACCTCGTAGCCGACCACCAGGCTGGTGAGCAGCTCGCGTCCCGAGCGCCGCTCGCCTCCGTGCCGCAGCGCCAAGGTGGCGGGCAGCACCACCACACCGGCGTGCCCCTTCGCGAGCGCGTGGCCATCGTGTGCGTCGAAGCTGTCGATCGTGGCGGCGCCGGCGAACGCCGCGCCCGCGAGGCCGGCCGCGCGGCCGTCGAGCAGCAGGGGCG
>JBOGXS010000240.1:0-6436 GCA_050693815.1 Thermoleophilaceae bacterium
CGGCCACGAAAGACATGGCGGCCAGGTTGTAGATCTCCTCCGGCTCGCACTCGCGCAGCACGTCAACCAGCGAGCGCTGGTCGAGCAGGTCGCCGGTGTGCAGGACGAGGTCGTCGCGGATGTGCTCCAGGCGCTGGAAGGTCTCGGTCGAGGAGCGCCGCACCATCCCGTGTACCTCGTAGCCCTTCTCGAGCAGCAGCTCGGCGAGGTAGGAGCCGTCCTGGCCGGTGATGCCGGTGACGAGTGCGCGTCGTTGCTCGTTCACGAGGGGCAGGCTAGCTGGACTGGGACCTCCATGAGGCTCAGCGGTGGCGCATGCGACGGTGCCCACGGGCTCGAGTTCTCCGCTGGACGATGGCCCGCCGGTAGCTTGCGAGCGTAGCCTCGGCCGTTCGCTCCCACGGAAACTCTCTGCAACGCTCACGTCCGCGGTGAGCCAGTTGCGTCGCCAGGCCACGATCGTTGAGCAGGCGCCCGATCGCCGCGGTAACGGCGCTCTGGTCCTCCGGGTCGAACAAGAGCGCGGCGTCGCCCGCCACCTCGGGCAGAGATGAGCGGTTCGAGCAGGCGACCGGTACCGCTCGGCGCATGGCCTCGAGGATGGGCAGCCCGAATCCCTCCATGAAGGACGGCAGCACGAAACATGTGGCCGCGCGGTACAGGCCCTCGAGGTCCTCCTCAGAGAGCCATCCGGGGAACCGCACACGGTCCGTCACTCCGAGCTCGCTGGCCAGCGCCCGCAGCTCGCGCTCATGCTGAGTGGGAGAACCGGGCAGCACGAGGACAACGTCCTTTTCCTGGCCGGCGATCGCCCGGATGAGGCTCGCCAGGTTCTTGTGCGGGTTCTTCTGGGCGACGCTGAGAACGATCCGCCTGCCATCGAGTCCGAGCCGGGAGCGCACCGTCGGCTCGGGTGTGGGGATGGCAGTCGCGGCGTCCGTGATGCCGAGCGGCGCCACGTCGATCTTGCTGCGAGTGAGACCGATCGAGGCGACGAAGTCCTCCCGGGCCGCCTCCGATATGGCAATGACGCGGTCGGCCCAGCGCGCTCCGAGGAGCGACATCGCCTTGAACGGAACGCGGATTGCGCGGCTCGGGATCGTCTGGGGGTAATGAAGCCAGGTCACATCGAGGAGCGTCACCACCGTGGCCGCCCCAGGGACGAACGGGGGGACGGTATTGGCGAGGCCATGCAGGACGTCGACGTCGCGGCGCGGGGCGATCAGGGGAAGCCACGCATTCTGAAGGATGGTCTGCGCGGTCCAGTGCCCGCGCGGCCCAGTCGTCCGGAGCGGCAGGACGACCCAATCGACTTCCTGCGACCAGGGCTGTGCAAAGACGTCGCGCGGCGCATCCTTGCTCACGAACGCGACGATTCGTGTCATAGGCTCGCACCGAAGGAGCGCGGGCACCATCTCCCGTGCGTAACGCCCCACCCCGCCCGAGACCTCGGTGAGGAAGAACATGTTCAGGGCCACGGAAAGGGGCCTGCCGTAGGCCTCAGCGGTCATTGGGAGCGGTGGGGGCTGACGTTCCGGGGCGCCGAATCCGAACGCCTGCCAGCGCCTCGCCGAGCTCCTTGGGGAAGGCGCGGAGAGCGAGGAGGACGACCAAGTAGGTCACCATGGTCCCAGCGAATGTCGCCAACACCGGCAGCTCCGAGACGACTGCGACGAGCCCTCCCAGAGCGCCGGCCACAAGGACTCGGGGCGCGATCGCTGCGGAGACACGCAGCTCCGGCTGCCCACGCATCAGTACGAGGCCGTAGATGGTGGCGAGGGCGATTTCCGCCACCACCGTGGCGATCGCTGCTCCTTTCGCACCGAGATCGGGCGCGAGGGCGAGCGTGAGAACGACGACCAGCGCAAGCGCGGAGGCATTGGCGGCCAGGATCGCCACATGGGCTCGGAGCGACAGCAATGCGAACCCCCAGGTGGCGACGAGAAAGGTCGCTGCTAGGCCGATACCTTGAATCTGCAGCACTTCGACGGACGGCCCAAACTCCTCCCCGGCGACGACATCGATCGCGATCTCTGCACCCGCCGCAACGGCCAGCGCCGTGCCGACCGCGAGGATGAGGGCAACCTCGAACATTCGCTGCAGCGCGTACCCGAAACGAGCACGGTCGTCGCGAGCGGCGCGGGCAAGCAGCGGGAAGGCAGAGATCACCAACAGCCCGGGAACCGCGATGAGAACCTCGACGATGCGAAAGGAAGCACCGAAGTAGCCGGTCTCGCCCGAGCTTGCGACGAGCGAGGTCACGATGATCGCGACGCGGTAGTAGACGACGCCGATGACGGATGCCGCGGTCACGGGGAGCGCGTCTCGCAGCAACGGCCACCATTCGGCTAGATCCAGACGGGGCAGCATCGGCATCGTGCCGCGCGCGAGCGGAATCGTCAGGACCAGCGCGGCCCCCGCGGCGGGTACCGAAACGGCGAGGAACGCCACAAGTCCGGCATCCGCAACCACGAAGGCGATCACGAGCGCCACCGTCGCCACAACGCGCGCGAGGTCGAGGCCACTGACAGCCCCAAGCCTCAAGGCGGCCTGAAGCGGGATGGTCAGCGTCGCCTGGGCGATCAGCACGACGAGGCCGGCACCGGCGACGAGGGTGCCCACGATCATCACATCCTCGTAGCCGGCGATAGCGGCGAATCCAACGGCCACACCTGCGCCGAGGGTGGCGATCACGAGTCGCAGACCGACCAGGTTGGCCATGAACCGATCGCGCGCGCTCCCCTCGCGGACCGAGTATTCCCGGACCCCGATCGTCGTGAGTCCGGCCTCCGCGAGTCCTGCGACGATGCCCACCAGCGCCGTGACGGTCGCGAAGCGGCCGAAGTCCGTCACGCCCAGGTGCCGGATCATGAGCGCGGCGGAGACGACCGTCAGGAGCACCCCGGTCGCGTACGCGACGACGCGTAGGACGCCCCCACGAATGATCAGCGGCCCGGCGGCCGGTGTGTCGAGGACGGCAAGCGGGTCCCGCCTCGGCGGATCGCCCCCTAGCTCGGCTTGCACGCCCAGAACATCCCCGTGCGCATCTCCGCGTCGGTGCCCGGAGTTACGCGGAACCCCGCACGCTGGAGCGCATCCCGCGCCGCCTCGCGCGGCTGGGCCGCCGGGCATCCGCGCGGGTGATACTCGAGGCAGACGACTGCTCTTCGCAGCTGGGCGAAGCGCTGGTCCCGGAGGAGATCCCACTCCGCTCCTTCGACGTCTATCTTCACCAAGTCGGCGTCTGCGAGGTAGGGCAGCGCATCCACCACGTCGACCTCGATGGTGTGCCGGTCTCCGGCCGTGGCGATTCGCGAGACCCCGAACTCGTCCGGCGCGAACAGGAGGCTGCCGGGGGCGACGCCAGCACAAGCGGGAACCACTCGCCAGTCTTGCTCACGCCCGTTGGCGCGGATCGTCTCTCTCAGTACGCCGACGTTTCCCGGGTCCGGCTCGAAGGCGATCATGCGCTCCACCGGGAAGCGTTGGAGGACGAAGGCTCCGAACATCCCGATGTTGGCGCCCAGGTCAACGACCGTGAGCGGGCGGGTCTTCCGCGCGAGCACTGCCGCGATCTCTGCCGGAGGCTCGAGGTGGCCCTGGTGGAAGGTCTGATCGAGGGTGAACAGGTCGGGAGTGCCGTGGCGCACGGTCACGACGACATCGGCGCCCTGCAACCGATAGGTGGCACGTTGCCGTCTCAACGTCAACTCACTGGCCGCAAAGCGGACGGGAGTCTCTGTAAGCCGGCTGTAGGTGCGCAGCGACAGCAGGCGCGCGACCGGACGCGCATCTGTCAATGCTCGGACGGGTGCCGTAGCCCCTATCCGCCGGCGGAGCTGTCCGACGGCCATCGTGACTTTTCTCACCGGCTGGGCAAGCTACCTGTCGCGCTCGACGGTCTCTTTCTCGACCACAACGTTTGTTCACGACACCCCCGCGGCGTGTCGCCGCGCGGCATGCTAGTCCGGCCGTCACCCGGGTTCCCGGCCTTCGGCGCCTCGTATCCTGCGCGACCGATGGACCGGCCGCTGCGGGTAGGGCTCAACCTGGCGTACCTGGTGCGCCGCTCCGGCGGCGCCGGGACCTATGCACGCGAACTGATTCCTGAGCTCCTGGACGCCGGCGTGCGCATTACCGCCTTCGTGTCACGGGAGCTCGACCCGGACGACCGCGGGGCGCGGTGGGCTGACGAGATCGACTGGGTCGAGCTGCCTCTGACGGTCACCCACGGCCCGCCGTGGAACTCCCTGCGCTCGATGCGCTCACAGTGGCTGACCGCGCCCCGGATCGCGGCGCGCCGGCGGCTCGACGTGGTGCATGGCCTTGCGAACGTGGCGCCGCTCGTCGCGCCCGGCGTGGCCACCGTGGTCACGCTGCTCGATCTCATCTGGCTGCGCCACCCAGACACGATGACGGCTCGCGAGACTCTCGGAATGAAGCTGTCGGCCATTCCCTCGGCGCGCACGGCGGATCGGGTGGTCGCGATTTCCGAGGCGGCCCGCGGCGACATGGTCCGCACGCTCGGCCTCGACCCCGAGCGCATCGATGTGACGCCGCTCGGCGTTCGCGTGAACGGAGGTGTCCCACCCGCCAGGGAGGCGGACCTGCGTCGCATGCTCGGCCTGGGCGATCGGCCGGTCGTTCTCTGCGTGTCGCAGAAGCGCAGCCACAAGAACCTGTCCCGCCTCATCCGGGCGATCGCGGGCGTCGAGGCCGTGCTCGTCCTGCCGGGCTCGCCGACCCCGCACGAGCAAGAGCTGAGGCGGCTGGCCGAGACCGTCGACGCCGGAGATCGAGTGCGCCTTCCGCAGTGGCTCGAGCCGGAGCAGCTCGAAGGCCTCTACCGGATCGCGTCGTGCTTCGCGCTGCCTTCCTTCGAGGAGGGCTTCGGGCTCCCGGTGCTGGAGGCGATGGCGAGGGGCGTGCCGGTGTGCTGCTCGGACAGGTCCTCGCTGCCGGAGGTGGCGGGGGACGCCGCGCTGCTGTTCGATCCGGCCTCCGTCGAGAGCATCCGGGACGCGCTCGCCCGCGTGCTCACGGACCGCGCGCTCGCGGCGGACCTTGCCGAACGGGGTCGCCGGCGCGCTCGCTCGTTCACCTGGCGCCGGACAGCGGAGGGGACGCTCTCTGTCTACGAGCGGGCGATGGCGGCGCGGCGCCTCCTGAGCTACGACCGGCGTAGCCGCCGGGCCTCATGACCCCCCAGCGCGTCGGACTCAACGCCCTCTTCCTCGACCCCGGCGTGTCCGGCGGCAGCGAGACCTACCTGGGTGGCCTCGTGCCCGCGCTCGTCAGCGCCCATCCCGAGGTGCGCTTCGAGCTGGCCACCACGCGGCGCGGCGCGGCCGCCCTCGCGGCCGAGGACTGGGCGGACGCGGTCACGCTGCTGCGCCTGCCGTGCGACGACGACGAGCCGGCCCGGCGCACGCTGGTCGAGCAGCTGCTGCTCCCGCGGCTGGCGGGCCGGCGGGGCTGGGACGTGCTGCACAGCCTGGCCAATCGCGGTCCGCGCCGGGCGGGCACGGCCTCGGTCGTCACGGTGCTCGACGTGATCTTCTTCCACCACCGGACGATGGGTCGTGTGAGCACCCACGGGATGCGCTGGGCCGTGCGCGCGGCCGTGGCCGGCGCGGACGCGGTCGTGGCCATCAGCGAGGCTGCGGCGCGGGACATCGCCACCACGCTCGGCGTCGAGCGCACCCGGATCACGGCGATCCCGCTGGGCCCGGGACGCGAGCCGTCGGATGCGGCGCCGGAGGAGGCGATTCGGCGCCGGCTCGCGCTCGACGGGGCGCGCGTGGTGGTGTGCGTGGCGGCCAAGCGCCCACACAAGAACCAGCGCCTGCTGGTCGAGGCGCTCGGGCGGCTGCCGGACGACGTCCACGCCGTGCTCGTGGGCCACGACGAGGGCTACGGCGACGAGCTCGAAGCCGCCGCCGCCCGGCTCGGGGTGGCCGGCCGCGTGCGGCTTCTCGAGGGCGTGGGCGCCCACGAGCTCGAGGGACTCTGGGGGATCGCCGGGTGCGCCTGCTTTCCCACCCGCGCCGAGGGCTTCGGCCTGCCCGTGCTCGAGGCCATGCGCCGCGGGGTGCCCGTGGCATGCTCGGACATCCCCGTGCTGCGCGAGGTGGCCGGCGACGCGGCGCGCTTCTTCGATCCCTCCGACAGCGACGCGGCGGCCGAGGCGATCGCCGCCTGCCTGGACGATCCCAGGGCGGGCGAGCGGGGCCGCGGCCGGGCCGCCGCCTTCAGCTGGGAGCGAACGGCGGCGGAGACCTTTGCGGTCTACGAGCGGGTGCTCGACGGAGGCTGATGCACATCGGGCTCAACCTCGCATTCCTCACCCCGGGCACGATGGGCGGGCTCGAGGTCTACTCCCGCCAGCTCGCCGAGGCGCTGGCCGCCCGCGGCGACACGGCCCTCACGCTGTTCC
>JBOGXS010000241.1:0-2784 GCA_050693815.1 Thermoleophilaceae bacterium
GGCGCCGACCCCGAGGCGGTGCTGAGCCTCGCGGCCAAGGCGGCCCAGGCGGTCAAGCGCCGCGGCGGCAACGCCGCCGAGGTCCATGGCGCGACTGGATTCACCGGCGCCTGAGGCGGTGGATGGCGGCCAGCGCTCCGTGCGGGGTCGAGGTGCTGCGCACGTGCCAGCGCGACCGCGCCTCCTCCAGGAACCGTTCCGCGGGCGCGCGGCCCGGGTCGGCGATCAGCACACGGCCCTTCCGGTCCACCAGCCGCGGCAGCAGCTCGAGCAGCTGGTCCACGTTGCGGGGCTCGTAGAGCACGTCGGCCGCGATCACCCAGCGCCACGGCCCGCGCTCGACAACCGCGTCGGGCGCCGCCCAGGCCATGACCTCCGCCTCGAGCGAGGCGCCGTTTCGCTCGGCGTTGTTCCTTGTCGCCCGCACCGCCTCGGGCGACCAGTCGGTGGCGAGCACCCGTCCGCCGGCCAGGGCCGCGGCGATGCTGGGCAGCCCCAGCCCGCAGCCCAGCTCCAGCACGGGCTCGCCGTGCAGCGCACGGCGGGCGACGTTGTCCGCCAGCGCCACCGCGCTTGCCCACAGCTGGGCCCAGTAGGGCAGGAACTCCTCGTGCTCGAAGCCCTCCTCTGACAGCAGCGCCTCGGCGTCGCGCGGCCGGCGCACCGCGACCTCTCCGACGGGGAGCGGGATCAGCTCCTCGACGGTGTCGATCATCTGCTCCGTCCCGCCTCCTCGGCCTCGTGCTCGGCCGCCTCGAGGCGGCGCTCGACCAGGTCGAGGCCGGAGCTCCAGAAGCCGGGGTCCGCCAGGTCAACCCCCACTATCCGGCCGAGCTCCTCGGGCGGGCGCGAGCCGCCGCTTCGCAGCAGCTCGAGGTAGGAGGAGGTAAAGCCGTCGCCCTCCTCCTCGTAGCGGCGGTAGACCGACAGGGCCAGCAGGTTGCCGTACGCGTAGGCGTAGACGTAGCCCGGCGTGTCCACGAAGTGCGGGATGTAGGACCACCAGACGCCGTAGTCGTCGTTCAGCTCGACCGCGTCGCCGAGCAGGTCGGCCTGGGTGGAGAGCCAGACCTGCGCGAAGCGGTCCACGGGCAGCTCGCCGCTCTCGCGCCGTTCGCCGTGGACGGCGTGCTCGAAGCGGTTCATGGCCACCTGCCGGAACACGGCGGCCACCGTCCCGTCGAGCGACCCTGCCAGCAGCGACAGCCGCTCGCCCGCGTCGGGCGCCCGCCGAAGCAGCCGCTCGAGCACGATCGTCTCGCCGAAGATCGAGGCGGTCTCGGCCGTCGTCAGCGGCGTGGTGAACTGGAAGATCCCCTGCGGCCGGGCCAGCGACGCGTGCACGCCGTGGCCCAGCTCGTGGGCCATCACCAGCACGTCGTGGGGGCGCGAGGTGTAGTTGAGCATCACGTACGGGTGCCTCGACGGCACCGTGTACGAGCAGAACGCGCCGCCCCGCTTGCCGGGCCGGGGCGGGCCGTCGACGTAGCCGTTCTCGAAGAACTCTCCGGCGGTCGCGCCCAGCTCCCCCGAGAAGCCCGAGTAGCAGTCGAGCACGAACTCGCGCGCCTCACCGTAGGGGATGCGCTGCTCGCTGTCCGAGACCGGCGCCATCCGGTCCCAGTAGGCGAGCCTGTCCAGGCCGAGCAGCCGCGCTTTGAGCCGGTACCAGCGGCGGGCCAGCTCGTAGCGGTCCACCACCGCGGCGATCAGCGCTTCGACGGACTCGTCGCTGGCCTCATTGGCCAGGTTGCGGGAGGCGAGCCAGTGCGGGTAGTCGCGCAGGCGGTCCCTGGTCGCCTTGTCGGCCAGCAGGGTGTTGAGGACGTAGGCCCGCGTGCGCAGCCCGGGCCGCAGCGCCTCGGTGATCGCGCCGGCGGCGGTCTCGCGGATGGCGCGGTCGGGGTGCTGGAGGCGGCTGAGCGCCTCCTCCAGGGAAACCGATCGGTCCGGCGCGGGCCAGCCCGCGCCCTCCCGCACGGCCTCCTCCTCGGCGTCGGGCAGCGCGACCTCCACCGCCGAGATCTGCTCGGTGAACAGGCGGCGAAAGGCGGACGAGCCGGTCACGTCGAGCTCGGTCACCACCCGCTCCTCGGGCTCGGTCAGCTGGTGCGGCCGGTAGCGGCGCAGCGTGCGCAGGTAGTGGCGGCAGAAGTCGAGGCCGCCGGCGGCGAGCAGCTCGTCGGCGCGCTCGTCCGGCAGCTCGTTCCACTCGAGCTCGAAGAACAGCAGGCGCGTCTCGATCGCCGCGCTCAGCTCATGGGCCCGCTGGACGAGCGCCCCGCGGGCCGGATCGGCAGTGTCGAGCGTGAAGTCGAGCATCGCGTACGAGCCGCCCCGACCGGCCAGATCGTGGATGGCGGCCAGCTCCTCCATGGCGGCGGCAAGCTCGGCGGGGTCGAGCTCGGCCACCCGGCCGCGGTGCCGCTCGGCGAAGGCCCCGGCGCGCTCGCGCGCCTCGTCGAGCAGCTGCTCCACGGCGTCGCGGCCCCGGCCGTCCACGAGCGGCTCGAGGTTCCAGCTGGCGGCTTCGAGGGCGGGGTCGGCGGTGGCGCTCATCGGGGTCGAGATTAGCCGCAAGCACTCGGCTCGGCCGGGTGCGCGCGGATCCGGCTTTGCCGCAAGCACTCGGCTCGGCCGAGTGCGCGCGGATCCGGCTTTGCCGCAAGCACTCGGCTCGGCCGGGTGCGCGCGGATCCGGCTTTGCCGCAAGCACTCGGCTCGGCCGAGTGCGCGCGGATCCGCTTACCCTCCAGCGGCGTGCGCTTGCCAACGCCCCTGGAG
>JBOGXS010000242.1:0-6606 GCA_050693815.1 Thermoleophilaceae bacterium
GTCCGAGGACGTGAGCACCGGGAACGCGCCCGCGCTGAGCATGTCGTCGACCTGGCCGCCGGCCTCGAGCAGGCAGCCGCGCGACTCGCGCAGGTCCTCGTCGAAGCGGGTCTCGCGCGGCTCGGCCGCGCTGCCGATCACGCGCGGCTCCACGCCGAGCCGCTTGCCGATCAGCGGGGCCAGCGTCCGCGCGCCGCGCAGGGCGCCCGTCGTGCGGTCGGAGGTGCGGCAGCAGAGCACGACCAGGGAGACGTCGGTCATCTGCCCGTCCAGACCGGGTCGCGCTTCTCGAAGAACGACTTGACGCCCTCCTGGATGTCCTCCGTGGTGAAGGCGATCGAGAGCTGGGAGCGCAGGAAGTCGAGCGCCTCCTCGAAGGGCATGTCGAGCTGGCGGAACATCGCGTCCTTGCCCAGCTTCATCAGCACGGGCGACTTGGACGCCAGCCTCGCGGCCCACTCCTCCACCGCCGCGTCGAACTGCTCCGCCGGCACCACGCGGTTGACGATGCCCGCCTCGCGCGCCTCCTGGGCCGAGAGTCGCTCGCCCAGCAGCAGCAGCTCGTTCGTCTTCTTGCGCGGCACGTTGCGGTAGATCAGCGCCATGATCATGAAGGGAAAGACGCCGACGTTGATCTCCGGCGTGCCGAACGTGGCGCTGTCCTTCGCCACGATCAGGTCGCAGCACAGGGCCAGGCCGAGCGCCCCCGCCAGCACGTGCCCGTTGGCGGCGCACACCGTCGGCTTGCCGAGCCCCATGATCGTGCGGAACAGGCGCGGGAAGCACTCGGTGCCGAAGTGCTTGTGCACGACGGGAACCTCGGCGGCGAACTGGTCGAGCGAGGCCCCGGCCGAGAAGACCTTCTCGTGCGAGGAGCCGAGCACCACGCAGCGCACCCGCTCGTCGGCGCGCGCCGACTCGAACGCGTCGATCAGGTCCCCGAGCAGCTCGTTGGAGAGCGCGTTGCGGTTGTCGGGCGTGTCGAGCGTGACCGTGGCGACGCCGTCGTCGCGGACGTCGTAGAGGATCGTCTCGTAGGACACGCGTGCGAGTTGTACTAGACCGGCCAGGCATCAGCGGGGGTCCGGGGGCGCGGGCCCTCGGTCATGCATCTGCGGAGGAACCCACGCTTCGCGCATGTCCACCCGCTCGCCCCTGAAGGGGACGCCCTCGGCCTCGAGCAGCGGGCGCTGGCGCTCGGCCTTGGCCAGCGAGCCGTCGGCGCGCACGACGCGCTGCCACGGCACGGCCGGGTCCTCGCAGGCGTGGAGCACGGCGCCGGCGAAGCGCGGAGCGCCGGGCGAGAGGTCGCCGTAGGTGGTCACGCGGCCGGGCGGGACGGCGCGGGCGCGCTGGAGCACGGCGCGGGCGCGCGGGGTATCGACGTCTAGAGGGCGCGTACCGCGTCCTCGATCGGCGATTCGCCCGCCACCAGGTCGAGGGCCTTGCCGATCGTCGCGTCGGCTCGGAGCACGGCGGCCAGCGTGGCGGCCACGTCGTCGCGCGTGACCTCGCCCGGGTCGAGCTCGGCGCCCATCGCGATCCGGCCCGTGCCTGGCTCGTCGGTCAGCCGCCCCGGGCGCACGATCGTGTAGTCGAGCCCGCTGGCCTCGAGCAGGCGGTCGGCCTCGGCCTTGGCCTCGATGTAGGGCCGCATCGCGTCCGAGGAGCGCTCGGGATGGGCCGCGCCCATCGCGCTCACCATCACGTAGCGGGCGATCCCGTTGGCCCTCGCCGCCTCGATCAGCTTGACCGCCCCGCCCAGGTCGACCGTCCGCTTGCGCTGCGGGCCGCTGCCCGGCCCGGCCCCCGCGGCGAACACCACGGCGCCGGCGCCCTCCACGCAACGGCCGACGTCACCCTCGGCCTCGAGATCGCACGGCACCGCCTCGGCGCCGGCGGCCTCGAGCTCGGCGGCGTGGTCGGGGTTGCGAATCAGACCGCGCGCGCGGTCGCCGCGCTCGGCCAGCAGGCGCAGCAGCCTGAGTGCGATCTTTCCGTGGCCTCCGGCGACGACGACGTCCATGGGCGCCCGAGGCTAGCGCGGCCCGAGCTCGTCAGGTCGGCTCGACTAGCGCGGCAGGCTGAAGCGCACGCGCGCGCCCCGTGGCGAGTCGGCCAGCCAGATCCGGCCACCGTGGGCCTCGACGATCGCGCGGCAGATCGTGAGGCCGAGCCCGGTGCCATCGCCCGAGCGGGCCGCCCCCTCGCCGCCGCGGAAGAAGGGCTCGAAGGCGCGCTCGCGCGCCTCGGGGGAGAGCCCCGCGCCGGTGTCGGCCACCTCGACCTCCACGCTCGCCCCGTTCGACTCGGCCATCACGGTCACGCTGCCGTCGGACGGCGTGTGGCGGATCGCGTTCTGGATCAGGTTGAACAGCACGCGCTGGAGCTTCTCCGGGTTGCCCCGCACCGGCCGGAGCCCCTCGGGCAGCGAGGCGCGGACGGCCACCCGGCGGGCGTCCGCCTGGGCGCGCATGGCCTCCACGGTCTCCTCGACCAGCTCGTCGACGCGCACCTGCCGCAGCGACCACTGGATGTCGCCCGCCTCCAACCGCGACAGCTCGAACAGGTCCTCGATCAGGGCCGTGAGCGAGCGGATGTGCACCGACATCCGCTCGAGGTAGCGGCGCCGCGTGTCGCGGTCGACGAGGTCGTCCTCGATCGCGTCGGCCAGCAGGCGCAGCGACGTGAGCGGGGTGCGCAGGTCGTGGCTGACGGCGGCCACCAGGTCGCGCCGCGCCTTCTCCGCGGAGTCGTGCTCGGCGATCACCTCCCGGGACAGCAGCCAGGTGGAGTAGGCCGTCAGGCCCCCGGCCAGCAGGAGGAGCATGGCCATGACGAGCGCGTCGTGGCTGGAGATGAACATCAGCAGCGCGACGACGCCGACCCCGAGCGTCACGAGGCCCACGGTCAGGAGCACGGCGGCGGCGAACTGGCGCCCGAGCGACCCGCGCGCCGGACGCCGGCGCACGAGCAGGTGGGCGGCGGCGATGACCGGCGCGCCGGAGGCGACCATGAAGAGCGCCATCAGCACGCCGTCGCGCGGCTCGTACGCCAGGCCGAGCACCAGCCCGCCGAGCACCGAGGCGAGCGCAAGCGTGGCGAGGGCGCGCCTCACGGCTGGAACCGGTAGCCCACGCCCCAGACCGTCTGCAGCCAGCGCGGCTCGGACGGGTCCCGCTCGATCTTCGCGCGCAGGCGGCGCACGTGGACGGTGACCGTCGAGGTGTCGGTGTAGAAGCTGTACTGCCAGACCGCGTCCATGAGCTGGTCGCGCGAGAAGACCTGGCCCGGGTGGCGCAGGAGGTGCAGCAGCAGGTCGTACTCGCGCGCGGTGAGCTGGGCCTCGTCGCCACGCACGGTCACGCGGCGGGCCACCGGGTCGAGCTCGAGATCGTCGAAGGCGATCGGCTCCTCGAGCTCCGGCGAGTCCTGCGAGCGGCGCAGCACCGCGTCCACGCGGGCCACCAGCTCGGCGGGCGAGAACGGCTTGACCACGTAGTCGTCGGCACCCAGCCTCAGCCCGATGATGCGGTCCGCGTGCTCGCCCTTGGCGGTGAGCAGGATCACCGACACCCGCTCCCGCTCGCGCAGGCGGCGCATCACCTCGAGGCCGTCCATGCCCGGCAGCATCAGGTCGAGGATCACCAGGTCGGGCCGGCTCTCGCCGGCGATCCGCAGGGCGCCGGGCCCGTCGCCCGCGACCTGAGTGGAATAGCCGGCCCGCTCGAGGTAGCGCGACACCACGTCGGCGATCGTCGGCTCGTCGTCCACGACGAGGATCGAGCCGCGCTGGTCCATGGGTCGATTGTGGCAGTGTGCGGGCGACCGAGCGAGCGGCGTAAGTGCTCTGTAACTAGGTCGGCGAGCAGGGCCCGCTCACGCCGAGCTGCTCCAGCAGGTAGAGCCAGATCTCGCTCCGCGTGGGGAAGGGCGGCACGGCGTGGAAGAGGCGGTCGATCGTCACCTCGCCCACCACCGCGATGGTTGCCGCCTGGAGGAAGTCCGCCACCTCGAAGCCGGTGAACGTCGCGCCGACGACGACGCGGCGATCCTCGTCGACGACCAGCCGGGCCGTGCCGGCGGCGTCGCGGCCGTAGTAGCTGGCGCCGGCGTTGCCCTGCGTGGCCACGTCCACGGCCCGCACGTTCAGGCCGCCCTCCCGCGCCGCCGCGAGCGTGTGGCCGACCGCCGCCACCTGAGGATCGGTGAAGATCACCCGCGGCGAGCGCGAGCCGTCGACCAGCAGGCAGGCGCTGTCCTCGCCGAGGATCGTGTCCGCCGCCACGCGCGCCTGGTACTTGCCCATGTGGGTCAGCAGCGCGCGGCCGTTCACGTCGCCGATCGCGTAGAGCCAGTCGTTGGCGCGCATCGAGTCGTCGACCTCGATCGGCTCGCCCGGTTCGAGCCCGACGCTCTCGAGCCCCAGGTCGGCGGTGCTGGGGCGCCGGCCGATTGCCACGAGCAGCTCGTCGCCGCGCGCCGGGCCGCCGGACTCGAGCTCGACCTCCACCTCGCCGTTGCCGGCCCGCACCGCCACCGCCTTCGCGCCCACCTGCACGTCCACGCCGCGCTCGCCCAGCGCCTGCTCGACCTGCTCGCTCGCGAACGGCTCCTCGCGCGCGATCAGGCGGTCGGCGGCCTCCACCAGCGTGACCTGCGACCCGAGGCTGCGCCAGGCCTGCGCCATCTCCACGCCCACCACGCCGCCGCCGAGCACGACCAGCCGCTCGGGGACCCGCTTGGCGGTGGTGGCCTCGCGGTTGGTCCAGGACCTCGCCTCGCGCAGGCCGTCGATCGGCGGCACGAGCGCGTCGCTGCCGGTGGCCACGACCACGGCGCGGCGGGCCGTGAGCGTGTCCGCGCCGGCCTGCACGCGGCGCTCGCCGTCGAGCCGGCCGTGCTCGCGCACGATCGTCACGCCGCGCTCGGTCAGCCAGGGCTCCATGCCGGAGTCGTCGAGGTCGTGGATGATCTCGTCGCGGCGCTTCAGCACGGACCCGACGTCCAGCTCGCCGGTCACGGCCTCGCTCACGCCGGGGATGCGCCGCACCTCGGCCAGCAGCTCGCCCGGGCGCAGCAGCCCCTTGGACGGCATGCAGGCATAGAAGGAGCACTCGCCCCCGATCAGGTGCGTCTCCACGATCGCCACGCTCAGCCCCGCCTCGCCGAGGCGCCCGGCGCAGACCTCGCCCGCCGGACCGGCGCCGAGGACCACCACGTCGAACTCGCGCTCGCTCATCGACGGGACGCTACAGGCGCCGTTACGCTCCCGCCATGGCCACCGCCGACATGCTGCTCAAGCCCGACCACGCCGCCAGCCGCAAGCACTTCATCTTCACCGAGGAGCACGACCGGCTGCGCGAGTCGATCCACGCCTTCGTGACCAGGGAGCTGGCCCCGCACGCGGAGGAGTGGGAGGAGGCCACCTTCCCCGACTCGGTCTTCCGCCGCATGGGCGAGCTCGGCTTCCTCGGGCTCTCCTTCCCCGAGGAGTACGGCGGCCAGGGCGGCGACTACTACGCCAACCTCGTGCTGGCCGAGGAGATGACGCACTCGGGCTCCGGCGGCCTGGCCATGGGCGTGGCGGTGCACACCGACATGGCCACCCCGCCGGTCTTCCTGTTCGGCACCGAGGAGCAGAAGCAGCGCTACCTGGTGCCGGCGATCAGGGGCGAGAAGATCTCCTGCCTGGGCATCTCCGAGCCCGACGCGGGCTCCGACGTGTCAGGCATCAAGACGCGCGCCGTGCGCGACGGCGACGAGTGGGTCATCAACGGCTCGAAGACCTACATCACCAACGGCCACCGCGCCGACTTCATCGTGCTCGTGACCAAGACCGACCCCGACGCCGGCCACGACGGCTTCACCCTGTTCCTGGTCGACATGGACGCGCCCGGCGTCATCCGCGAGAAGAGGCTCGAGAAGCTCGGGATGCACTCCTCGGACACGGCCCTGCTGGCGTTCCAGGACGTGCGCGTGCCGGCCGACGCGGTGCTGGGCCAGGAGGGCAAGGGCTTCTACCACATCATGTGGGAGCTCCAGGGCGAGCGGCTGATCGGGGCCGCCGGCTGCGTGGCCGGGGCGCAGAGGTGCTTCGACCGCACGCTCCAGTACGCGACCGAGCGCTCCGCGTTCGGCCGGCCGATCGCGAAGTTCCAGGCGATCCGCCACAAGTTCGCGGAGATGGCCACGAAGATCGAGGCGGGCCGCCAGATGGTCTACACCACCGCTTGGCGCTTCCAGAACGGCGAGTACCCCGTGCGCGAGATCTCGATGGCCAAGCTGTACGCGTCGCGCATCGCCTGCGAGGTGGCCGACGAGTGCATCCAGATCCACGGCGGCGCCGGCTACATGAAGGAGTACGGCATCGAGCGCGCCTGGCGCGACATGCGCCTCAACCGGATCGGGGCCGGCACCGACGAGGTGATGCTCGACGTGATCGGCCGCTCGTACGGGCTGTAGCTACGGCTGATGCCCCGGCGGGGCCGTCCCGAGGCCGGGCGGCACGCCGCCGCCCTGCCCGGGAGGGGTGCCGCCGTGACCGGGCGGGCAGCCGGCGGTGGCGCCGGTCGGATGGTTGCAGCTGGTCGCGGGCGTCTGGGC
>JBOGXS010000243.1:0-8593 GCA_050693815.1 Thermoleophilaceae bacterium
CCCCAGCGGCGGCCGCGCCGCCCCCGGAGCCCGCCGCGGCGCCGGCGCCCGCTCCGGCGCCGAGCTTGGCGACCCACAGCTTCTTCATGAACAGCAGCGGCCCGATCGGGTAGACCGCGGCGAGCGCCTTGGACGTGTGGCGCAGCTCGCCCTTGAAGGTGCGGCAGCGCTCGCAGACCTTGAGGTGACGCCGGACCGGCGCCGAGGTCCGCGCGATGCCCTCGGCCACCTGGCCGAGCTCGAGTCGCACCTCGCCGCAGGTCAAGAGGCGCGCCTCGGAGGCCTCGGCGAGCGCCACGCGCGCCCGCACGAGCAGCGACTTGACGCTCGGAACCGTGGTGTCCATCGCCTCGGCGATCTGCTCGTAGGAGAGGGCGTCGATCTCGCGCAGGAGCAGGGCCGTCCGCTGCGTCTCGGGAAGCTCCTGGACGTCGGCGACGATGTGGCGGAACTCCTCGCGCCTGTGCACCGTGTCCGCGGTGGTGATGCCGCCGTCGCGCTCGAAGACGTCCATCGAGTCCTGACCCGCGGGCTGCGGGCGGCGCAGGTGGTTGAGGCAGCGGTTGCGCGCGATCCGGTAGAGCCACGGGCGCGCGTTGATGGGCCGGTGGTCGGCGAGGACGGCGTTGAAGGAGGCGGCGAACACCTCCTGGAGCACGTCCTCGGCGTCCTCCTGCGAGCCGAGCATGTGGCGGCAGAAGGCCAGCAGGCGCGGCTGATAGCGCTGCACGAGGGCCTCGAAGGCCCCGTGGTGGCCACGGCGCGTCAGAGCGACGAGCTTCTCGTCGCTCTGCAGCCGAAGGAGAGGCGACCGCCCGGCAAACGCAGGAAGTCGCGCGGTGTGTTGAAGAGCCGAAGCTTCCAAGCTGGGTACCCGCCCGTGGGACACCGTAGCAGCGCCGAAGTTGCGCATCGAAGCTCGCTTGCACGTGTTCGGTGAAGGCGAGATGCCGCTTCGCCAACTGCTGCTCGCGGCCGTAGTCATCTTCTGGGTCCTCGGCGGGGTGGCTGCCGTCGCGCACGACGGCTTCAAGGCCAAGCGATCGCCGGGGGACGGAAACCGGACGCGGCCGATCGTCTACCTGCACGGCTTCGACCTGACCGCGCCGGGTGAGTCCAACTGCCGCGGGGTCTGGGGAGACCGCGACCAGGGCTTCATCGGTCGGATGGTGGACTGGGGGCACCGCGGCCCGCAGCAGCGGGTGAAGTACTACCGGGAGGACTCCGAGTGCACGCTCGACCTGCACCACCACGGCAAGCACCGGCGCCATCACAGCTCCGGCCACCGCCGGGGCGGGCACACCGTCCGCACGAGCATCAGGCACCTCGGCTACCACTTCGCCTGGCAGATCTGGTCCCACTACTCGAAGCAAGGCATCCGCGTGAACGTGGTCGCCCACTCCATGGGCGGGCTCATCGTTCGCTACGCCCTGGCCCGCACGCAGCGCGGGCATCGGCGCTTCCCGCCCCGGCTCCTGATCGCGAACGTGGTGACCCTGGGGACGCCGCACAAGGGAGCTCCGCTCGCCGCCTTCTGTGACATCAGCGAGCACCGCCAGTGCAACCAGATGGACCCGAGGTCGGGCTTCATCAGATGGCTGCGCCGGCGCGCGAAGAATCCGCAGGGTGCCGGCGGCACGGACTGGACGACGGTTGGCTCGCGCTGCTGCGACCTTCCCACCCCGAACTCGGACGGCGTCGTGCCCGTCACCTCAGCCGTGGGGATGCGCTCCCGGCACAAGGTCTATTACCTCGAGTCGAACGAGATCGGCCACTCCGGCTACTACAGGGATCTCTCGAGAAGGCGCAACGCGAACGTCAGGTGGAAGGACCGCCGAAGGCACTCGCACCGCTGGTACAGCGCGCCACACGTGGCACGCTGGACCGAGCACGCCCTCCGCGGCCGGCGCTGGTAGCTCACGAGTACGATCAATCCCCGCCCGGGTGGTGGAACTGGTCAGACACCGGGGGCTTAAACCCCCCTGCCTCCCGATGGGGGCGTGTGGGTTCGAATCCCACCCCGGGCACTCACCTAAGCGTCGCCCTCACCTCCGCGCGGCTGCGCGCCGCCTGACTACCGCGAGCCCGCTCGGGTATACAGCCGGCATGGCCAAGCTGCTGTTCATCCCCGTCAGCATCAGCGGCGGCCTGGTGGCCGGCTTCGTCTCGAGGAGGATCTTCGACCAGGTCTGGGCCCTGTTCGACGACCAGGAGCCGCCCGACTCCAAGCACCGGGACATCACCTGGCCCAAGCTGCTGATCGCGGCGGCCCTCCAGGGCGCCATCTTCCGCGCCATGAAGGAGGCCTCGGACCACGCCGGCCGGCGCGCGTTCGCCCGCACCACGGGCACCTGGCCGGGGGAGAAGCGCCCGGATCCGGAGTAGATCCCGCGCAGTCCGGGTTCGCTTAACCTGGACTTAACACGCCGTGGGGACAACCCCCTCGCAAGAACCTGCGCGCGCTCTCGTTGCAGCGTGCAAGGATTCGGAGCCGAGCCGAGCTCTGCACGAGGGTCCCGGCCACGAGGGCGGGGAGCAGAGCCGGCGGGAGGGGCACGGCAGGGAGAATGCGAACCTTCAGCGGGATCGGACGCATAGCCGCACTCGGTGCGGTGATAGCGGCTGTCGCCCTCGTGGCGATCCTGCTGTTCGGGGGCGGCGGCGGCTACACGGTCAAGGCCCGCTTCATCAACGCCGGCCAGCTGGTCAAGGGCAACCCGGTCCAGAACGGCGGCGTCCCGATCGGCTCGGTCACCGGGATCGAGATCGCCGACAACGGCGAGGCGGAGATCACCCTCGAGATCGACGAGAGCCACGCCCCGCTGCGACGCGGCACCCAGGCGAGGATCCGCCAGACCTCGCTGTCGGGCATCGCCAACCGCTACGTGGACCTCAGCATGCCGCCGAACGGCAGCCGCGAGATCCCCGACGGCGGGACGATCGACTCGGACGACACCACCACCCAGGTCGATCTCGACGAGCTCTTCAACACCCTCGATCCCAAGACCCGCAAGGCGATCCAGAGGTTCCTCAAGGGCTCGGCCGAGATGTTCGCCGGCCGTGGCGAGCAGGCCCGCGAGGGATTTCGCTACCTGAACCCGGCGCTGTCCACCTCGAGCCGGCTCTTCAACGAGCTGACGCGCGACACGCCCGTGCTGGAGCGCTTCCTGGTCGACAGCTCGAAGCTGGTCACCGCGGTGGCCGAGCGCCGCGACGACCTCGCCGCCCTGATCGGCAACCTCAACGAGACCACCAGGGCGCTCGGGAACCAGAAGCAGGCGCTGGCCGACTCGATCTCCGAGCTGCCGCCGTTCATGCGCCGCGCCAACACGACCTTCGTGAACCTGCGCAGCGCGCTCGACGACGTCGACCCGCTGGTGGACGCCTCGGAGCCGGTGGCCAGGGAGCTCGGGCCGTTCCTGTCCCAGGCGCGCAGGTTCGCGGCCGCCGCCGAGCCGACGGTGCGCGACCTGAGCCGGACGGTGCGCCGCCGCGGGCCGGCCAACGACCTGATCAACCTGCTCGACTCCTTCCCGCCGCTGGCCGACATCGCGGTGCTGCGCAGGCGGCGCACGGCGAGCCCCGGTGGCCGCCCCGTGGACGTCGGGACCACGCTCGGCGCCTTCCGGGAGACCGTCGAGGCGTTCAAGAACGGCGCGCCCGAGATCGCGCTCGGTCGTGCCTACACCACGGACTTCCTCGGCTGGGCCGACGACTTCTCGACCACGGGCGGCGGCTTCGACGCCACCGGGGCGATGGGCCGGGGCCACATCTCGGTGGCCGAGAACCTGGGCGGCCCGATCCGCGAGCACCAGTACAAGCGCTGCCCGGGCAGCGCCGAGGCCGCGGCGCCCGACGGCTCCAACCTGTTCAACGAGGCGGAGCAGGAGGAGCTCGGGTGCGAGGAGTCCGCGCGCGCCGTGGGGGACGTCGAATGAGGCGCATGCTCGCGATCCTCGTCACGCTCGGCGTCTGCGCCGCCGCTGTCGTGCTGGCCGGCGCGTCGAGCGAGGAGAGCGCCGGCCGGACCTACAAGGTCACGTTCGACAACGCCTTCGGCGTGACCGAGGGCGGCGATTTCCAGGTGGGCGGCGTGACCGCCGGCAAGACCACCGACCTCCACGTCCTCACGCGCAGGGGCGAGGTGCCGAAGGCCGTGGTTACGGTCGAGATCTCGGAGCCCGGCTTCGGCGATTTCCGCAAGGACGCCACCTGCGACATCAAGCCCCAGTCGCTGATCGGCGAGTACTTCGTGGACTGCCAACCGGGCACGTCGTCCGAGAAGCTGCCCGAGGGCGGCACCGTCCCGGTCGAGCAGACCACCTCGACGATCCCGGCCGACCTCGTCAACAACATCATGCGCCGCCCCTACCGCGAGCGCTTCCGGCTGATCATCACGACCCTCGGCACGGGCCTGGCGGGACGGCCCGAGGACCTCTCCGAGGTGCTGCGCCGGGCCCATCCCGGGCTGCGCGAGACCTCGCGCGTGCTGAACATCCTGGGCGACCAGAACCAGGTCATCAAGGACTTCATCTCCGACTCCGACCGCGTGATCGAGGAGCTCGAGGCCAACAAGCGCGACGTGGTCCGCTGGGTCGAGGAGGCGGGGGACACGGCCGAGATCACCGCCACCCGGCGCGCCGAGCTGCGCCGCACGTTCCAGAAGCTCCCCACCTTCCTCGACGAGCTGCGCCCGACCATGGCCCGCCTCGGGGAGCTGGCCGACGAGCAGACGCCGCTGCTGGCCGACCTGCAGCGGGCGGCCCCCAGCCTGGACGAGTTCTTCACCCGGCTCGGCCCGTTCTCCGAGGCCTCGCGCCCGGCGGTCCGCTCGCTGGGCGACACCGCCGTGGTGGGCACGCGCACCTTCCGCGAGGGGAGGCAGGAGATCGACCTGCTGCGCGACTTCGCCCCCGAGGCCCAGCCGACCTTCGAGCCGGTCCGCCAGTTCCTCCAGACGGCGGACGACCGCGACCGGGCGCTCGAGGACGACCCGCGCTCGGCCAACGGCAGCCCGCCGGCGCCCGACCCCACGGCCATCCGCGAGGGCGGCCCGACCGGCTTCACCGGTCTCGAGGCGCTCTGGAACTACTTCTTCTGGCAGAGCCTCAGCATCAACGGCTACGACGACATCAGCCACCAGCTGCGCGTGGCCGTCACCGAGACCAAGTGCGGCCAGCTCTACACCGAGTTCGACCTCTCGAACCCCGAGGACCGCGAGACGTTCGAGGACTGCAGCGCGTGGCTCGGCCCCAACCTGCCCGGCATCACCACCCCGGACTTCACTGAGACGGGCGCGGCGAGCGCCAGCACCGCCCGGGATGAGCCGGCGAGCCGCGTGGGGGAGCAGCGCTCCGCGGGCGAGCCCGACGCAGGCCCGCTGCCCGGCCAGCGCGACATCTCCAAGCCGCAGCTCGCGCTGCCGCCCGGCATCCAGCGCCTGGTCGCCGGCCTCGCGCCGCAGGGCCTTCCCCAGCAGGGCGCCGCGCCGGCTCCGGCCCCGACGCCCCGACCACGCTCGGACGCCCCCGCCGGCGGCGGCGAGCCCCTCCTCGACTTCCTGCTCGCGCCATGAGATCGCGCACGAACACGGCCAACATCACCGCCAGCCCGGTCCTGATCGGGGCGGTGACCCTGCTGGTCACGATCATCGCGGTCTTCATCGCCTACAACGCGAACTCCGGGCTTCCCTTCGTGCCCACCTACGACGTCAAGGCGGTGATCCCCTCGGGCGCCAAGCTGGTGGAGGGCAACGAGGTGCGCGTGGGCGGCTTCCGCGTGGGCGTCGTCGAGGAGATCAACCCCACCACGCAGGAGATCGACGGCGAGCGGCGCTCCGTCGCCGAGCTCTCGATGAAGCTCGACAAGATCGTCGAGCCGCTCTCCACCGACAGCACGGTGCAGGTGCGGCCGCGCTCGGCGCTCGGGCTCAAGTACGTGGAGCTCACGCCGGGCACCTCCGAGGACACCTTCGCGCGCGGCGACACGATCCCGCTCGGCCGCTCGAGCGAGCCGCTCGAGCTCGAGGACGTGCTGTCGACCTTCGACGACGAGACGCGGGCCAGCACCCGGGCAGCCACCGAGGGCTTTGGAGACGCCTTCGCCGCCCGCGGCCAGTCGCTCAACGAGACCATCCGCGCGCTCAACCCGTTCTTCGAGCACCTCACGCCGGTGATGGAGAACCTCGCCGACCCGGACACCGAGCTCGACCAGTTCTTCCTGCAGATCGGCCGCGCCTCGGCCCAGGCGGCGCCGGTGGCCGAGATCCAGGCCCAGCTGTTCACCAACATGGCCGACACCTTCGACGCCTTCAGCCGCAACCCGGAGGCGCTTCAGCAGACGATCGAGAAGCAGCCTCCCACGCTCGACACGGCGATCGCCTCCTTCCGCGTCCAGCGCCCCTTCCTGGCCGACTTCGCTGACCTCTCGCGGCGCCTGCGCCCGGCGGCGCGGGAGCTGCCGCGCTCGCTGCCGGCGATCAACGACGCCTTCCGCGTGGGCACCCCGATCCTGCCCCGCACGGTCGCCCTGAACGACCGGCTCGAGAGCGCCACGCTCGAGCTGGAGGACCTGTTCCAGAACCCGAGCACGCTGCTCTCGCTGCGCGACCTCGACACCGCACTGACCGTCACCCGCCCGGCGGCCGAGTACATCGCCCCCTTCCAGACGGTCTGCAACTACTTCGTCTACTTCGCCCTCCCCCTGGGCGAGCACCAGTCGCAGCTCTCGCCCGACGGGAGCGGCACCGTCCAGAACCAGGGCGCCAAGTCGGTCAACAACGACCAGCCCAACAGCTACGGAACGATCCAGGGCTCCCGCAACGTGGACATCCCGCCCGACCAGAAGGCGCGCGGCGCGGAGTCGGACGGCACCATGGGCCCGCCCGGCGAGCCGCTCCACCGCCTGCAGGCGCCGGTCTACCCCTACCCGGCGATCGACGCCCAGGGCAACGCGGACTGCCAGCGCGGCCAGGAGGGCTATCCGAACGGTCCCTTCACCACCGGCGGCCGCTACGGCGCCGGTGAGCTCTCCGACGGCACGCCGGCCGGCGGCAACGCCCCGATCACCGACCCGGACTACCCGATCCTCTCGGGCGGGACCTTCGAGTCCATCGCGAACGGCATCGACAACCTCGAGGACGTGCCATGAGAAGGAGCGGCATGTCTCCACTCCGGGCCGGGATCCTCACGCTCGTGCTGATCGGCCTGTTCGCCTACTTCGGCTTCACCAAGTCCAACCCGTTCAGCGACCCGTACGAGCTCCAGGCGGCCTTCGAGACGGCCAACAACCTGAAGCCGAACTCGCCCGTGCGCATCGCCGGCGTGGACGTGGGCAAGGTCAAGAGCGTCGAGTCGATCGACGACGCCACGGGCGGCGCGCGCGTGAAGATGGAGCTCGAGGACAATGGCCTGCCGATCCACGAGGACGCCGAGCTGAAGATCCGGCCGCGCATCTTCCTCGAGGGCAACTTCTTCGTCGACCTGGAGCCGGGCTCCCCGTCCGCGCAGGAGGTCGAGGACGGCGGCACGATCCCGATGAACCAGACGGCCGCTCCGGTGCAGTTCGGCCAGGTGCTGACGGCGCTGCAGCGCGACACCCGGGAGGACCTCCAGGTCTTCCTCGACGAGTACTCGAAGGGCCTCGCCAAGGGCGGGGCGAAGGGCTTCAACGAGTCGATCCGGTACTGGGAGGACGCCTACCGCAACAGCGCGCTGGCCAACGACGCCACGCTCGGCGAGGAGCCCACCAGGGACCTGCAGCGCATGCTGAAGGGCCAGGCGCGCACGTTCGCGGCGCTCGTCCGGGACGAGCGCGCTCTGAAGGACCTGATCACGAAGTTCAACGTGACCGCCGCCGCCTTCGCGCGCGAGGATGCCGCGCTCGAGGCCTCGATCCCCGAGCTGCGGGACACGCTGCGGACGGCCCAGCCCGCGCTCGCCTCGCTCAACTCCGCGCTGCCCAGCCTGCGCGCCTTCGCGCGCGACGCGCTGCCCGGCGTGCGCTCCTCGGACGAGACCCTTCGCGCCTCGCGACCGTTCATCCGCCAGGCGCGCCTGCTCATGGGCCGCGACGAGCTGCGCGGCCTGGCCGCCACGCTGCGCCGCCACATCCCGAACCTGGTGGCGCTGAACGAGGAGAGCGTCCCGGTGCTCGAGGAGAGCCGCCAGCTGTCGGCCTGCACGAACAAGGTGCTGGTGCCGTTCGTGCAATCGAAGTTCACCAACGTCCAGGGTCCCGACGGCGCGAACGGAAACGGCGACCAGCAGGTCCGCTTCCAGCTCCAGCGCGGCCTCCCCGGGCTGTCGGGCGAGAGCCGCCTCTCGGACGGCAACAACCAGTGGTTCCACACCTCGCTGGCGCCGCCCGCCACGAACGTGCAGCCCGCGCCGCCGACGGTCGTCGACCAGCCGCCGCCGCGCCGCCCGGACGTGCCCTGCGAGACGCAGGAGATCCCGAACCTGGCCGCCCCGTTTGCGCCGATCACGGCCTTCGGCGGGTCCGGCGGTGGGCTGCCGGGGCTGCCCGGGCTGCCCGAGCTGCCGCCGCTGCCGATCCCGGGCCGGGCCTTCGACGACTCCGCGCTGCGCAAGGC
>JBOGXS010000244.1:0-5060 GCA_050693815.1 Thermoleophilaceae bacterium
AGTTTTCCTTGCATGACGAGGAAAACTCGAACCAGTTCCGCGTCGGCGTCGCGTGCGGCGCGCCGGCGCGGCAGGATTCGCGGAATGGAGCATCCCACTCCCTTCGTGCACGACGTCCCGGCGGCCGGGGCGCTCGCCGCGTGGCTCGACGCGTGCCGGGATGCCGGCTGCCCGAAGCGGGTGGAGGCCGTGCGGATGACGCTCGAGCAGGCGGTCGGGCGCGTGACGGCCGAGCCCGTGTGGGCGGCGCGCTCGTCGCCGCCGTTCGACGCCGCGGCGATGGACGGGATCGCGCTGCGGGCAGCGGACACCGTGGGCGCCGGCGAGACGTCGCCCGTGCGGCTGGGCCCCGATCGCTACGAGGTGGTCGACACCGGCGACCCGATGCCCGACGGCCGCGACGCCGTGGTGATGCGCGAGCAGGTGCACTGGCTCGGCGGCGCCGGCGAGTCGGAGCCGGCCGGAGCCGAGCCGGCGCGAGCCGAGCCGGCGGGGGCGGAGCACGGCGAGACGGGGGCGCAGGAGGCCGGGAGCGACGCGCCCGGCGTCGAGCTCCGCGCGGCGGCCGCCCCCTACCAGCACGTCCGCTCGATCGGCGAGGACGTGAGTGCCGCCGAGCTGCTCCTACCGGTCGGCCACCGGCTTCGCCCGGTTGACGTGGCTGCGGCCGGGGCCGCCGGGCTGACCGAGCTCGCGGTTCGCAGGGCGCCCGTCGTGGCGGTCATCCCCACGGGGGACGAGATCCGGCCGATCGGCGCGGAGCTCGAGCCCGGCGAGCTGCCCGACACGAACTCGCTGATGCTCGCCGCCCAGGCGGCAGAGGCGGGCTGCACCGTGGTGCGCCAGGGAATCGTCCCCGACCAGCCGGAGCGGATCGTCGCGACGGTCCGGGAGGCGGCCGCGGCGGCGGACCTCGTGATCGTGATCGCGGGATCGAGCGCGGGCCGCGACGACCACACCGCCGCGGTGGTCGCGGAGGCGGGCACGCTCGCCGTGCACGGCGTGGCGGTGAAGCCGGGCCACCCGGTCGTGCTGGGGACGGTGGAGGGCACCCCGGTCCTCGGCGCCCCCGGCTACCCGGTCTCCGCGGCCCTCACGTTCGACATCTTCGCCGCCCCCCTGCTGGCCGCCCTCGAAGGCGCCCCCGCCCCCGACTGGCCGAGGGCGAAGGCCCGCCTCGCGCGCAAGCTCGCCTCGAGCATGGGCACCGACGACTGGGTGCGGGTTCGGCTCGGGCGCGTGGCCGGGCGGCTCGTGGCCACGCCGCTGCCGCGCGGCGCGGGGGTGCTCACGTCGCTGGTCCGCGCCGACGGCCTCCTGGTCGTGCCCGCTGAGCTGGAGGGCCACCACCCGGACGAGGAGGTGGAGGTGCGCCTGCTCCGCGGCGTCGGCGAGGTCGAGAGCACGATCGTGGTGACCGGCTCGCACGACCTCGTGCTGGACCTGGCCGCCTCGGGCCTGCGCGAGCGTGACCCGGGCATCGCGCTGGCCTCCTCCAACGTCGGCTCGCTCGCCGGCCTCGCCGCGATGCGCGACGGCCTCTGCCACCTCGCCGGCTCCCACCTGCTCGACCCGGACACCGGCGAGTACACGCAGCCGTGGATCGAGCGGCTGATGCCGGACCGCGACCTGGCGGTCGTGCGGCTCACCCACCGCGAGCAGGGCCTGATCGTCGCGCCGGGAAACCCGCTCGGCCTCGCCGGCATCGAGGACCTCCTGCGCCCGGGGCTGCGCTACGTGAACCGCCAGCGCGGCGCGGGAACGCGCGTGCTGCTCGACCACGAGCTGTCGCGGCGTGGCATCGAGCCCGGCGCGATCGAAGGCTACGCGCGGGAGGAGCACACCCACCTCGCGGTGGCGGCGGCGGTGGCCGCGGACCGGGCCGACTGCGGGCTCGGCGTGCTCGCGGCCGCGCGTGCTTTCGGCCTCGACTTCGTGCCCCTGGCGAAGGAGCCGTACGACCTCGTGCTGGAGCGGGCCTCGCTGGAGGGCGAGCTGCTGGCGCCGCTCTGGGAGCTGCTCGCGTCGTCCGACTTCCGTGCCGAGGTCGACGCGCTGGGGGGATACGACACGGGCGAGATGGGCCGGCGAATCCGCTAGCCCGGCGACCGCTCCGCGCGACCCGGCGACCGCCGCCCCGCCACCCCGGGAACCGCCCCCCACCCTTGACAAGTACCATCGGTATCTAGATAGGCCCCCACCCTGCTCGAGGGCGTGGAGCGGACGATCCCCGGAAACCGCGGCCGGCCCGAGACGGACGACGGCTGGTTGGCCGTCTTCTTCGAGTTCTGGGCGCAGTGCTGCGCCACCCGGAGCTGCGCGAGCGCTTCGCGGCGCAGCACCGCCGCGTTATCGAGCCGCTGGCGCACGCGATGATCGAGGACGCCCGCCTGCGCGGGGCGGAGCTGCCCGAGGACGCGCACAAGCTGGCCGCCGCCCGCTACGCGATGCAGCTCGGGCTTCAGCTCGAGCGCCTCACCCAGCCGGACCTGGTGGACGCGCAACTGGGCCTGCGAATGGTCAGGCTCCTCATGGACGAAGGAGGACTCGATGGGATACCGGATCAAGCGCCTGCAGGACATGGCGCGCGCCACTCGGGCGGCCAAGGAGCTCGCAGAGCGTGAGCGCTGGCCGCGCGAGCGGCTGGAGCGCTACCAGCGGGAGCGGCCGCTCGGCGTGCCCGAGCCCGCCGTGGAGGTCGAGACCGTCGACGCGCTCGAGCGGTCGGCCGGGGGGAAGCTGCAGGTGGTGGTTGCCGCGCCGGAGCCGGGGCCCTAGCGGACGGCGCCGCCGCGCTCAGCGCGCGGGGGCGGGCCGCTCGGCGCCGCTGGCCGGGTTGGCACGCGCCCAGGCGATGATGTCCCTCGAGTCCTGGATCACCTCGCCCTCGTCGGTCACCAGCACGGGAACCCAGTTCCGCCCGGTCAGCTCGCGCACCTTGCGGCGGGTGGGCGTGAGAGCGGCGGGCAGCGGTCCGAAGCCGTAGGTCTTCTTCACCTCGGGGCGCCAGCCCGCCTCGACGAGCGCCTCGTACGCGTTACCGCAGGGATGCCCTCCCGGGCGCGGCGCGGCCTTGAAGGTGCCCCAGCAGACATAGAGCTCCATCGGCCGAACCCTAGAGCGCAGCTAGTCCACCAGCGACGTGACCGCTGCCGGCGCCGGACGCACGAACACCCGGTCGCCGACCTCGTACAGCTCGAGCGAGGGCAGCTGCACCAGCACGGTGCGGCCGCCCTCGTGGCGCAGCCGGTAGAGCACGTCGTGGCCGCGGAACTCGCGCGCCACCACCTCGGCGTTGCCGTCGTGGCGGGCGCTCAGCTCGAACTGCTCCGGGCGCACCGCCACGTGCACGGTCCCGTCGGCCGGGGCGCGCAGGTCGAAGCGGCCGAGCTCGGTCTCCACGGCGCCCGCGCGGGCCACTCCGGCCAGCACGTTCACCTCGCCCACGAACTGGGCCGCCCAGCGGCTCGCCGGTCGCCCGTAGACCTCCTCCGGGACGCCCACCTGGACGATCCGGCCCTCGCGCATCACGGCCAGCCGGTCGGCCAGCGACAGCGCCTCCTCCTGGTCGTGCGTGACCAGCAGCGCCGTGGCCTCGGCATCGCGCAGGATCAGCTCCACCTCGCGGCGCAGGCCGGCGCGCAGGGAGGCGTCGAGGCTCGAGAAGGGCTCGTCGAGCAGGACCAGCTGGGGCTCGGGCGCGAGCGCGCGGGCCAGCGCGACGCGCTGGCGCTCGCCGCCCGACAGCTCGTAGGGGTGGCAGCGGGTCTTGTGCTGCAGCCCCACCAGCTCGAGCGTGCGCCGGGTGAGCGCCTCGCGCTCGTCGCGGGAGCGGCGTGCCAGCCCGAAGCCCACGTTGGCCTCCACGGTCAGGTGGGGGAACAGCGCGTAGTCCTGGAACACCATGCCCACGCGCCGCCTCTCGGGCGGCACCAGCCGGCCGGGGCCGGCCACCACCTCGTCCCCGACGTTGACGCAGCCCGCGTCGGGCGCCTCGAACCCCGCGATCAGGCGCAGCAGGGTGGTCTTGCCGCAGCCCGAGGGACCGAGCACCGCCATCAGCTCGCCGCGCTCGATGTCGAGCGTGACCTCGCGCACCGCGGTCACGGGGCCGAAGGACTTCGAGATGCCGCGCAGTCGGATCGGGGCACTCATGTCCCCACGAGGGGTGCCCCGCCAGGGGTCACCCCGTCGTGCGGCTCCCGGACCTCGAGCTCCTCGGCCCACGCCCCGGCGGACTGGGCGGCCTCGAGCTCTGCGCCGCGCCGGCCGGAGAGCCGGATCATCGCCGCCACCGGCAGCAGCCCGACCAGCACGATCAGGAGCGCGGGCAGCGCCGCGGTCTCGAACAGCGACTCCGCCGTGGCCTGCCACACGGCCACGGCCAGCGTGTCGCCCCCCGTGGGGCGCAGCAGCAGCGTGGCCGGCAGCTCCTTCATCACCTCCACGAACACCAGCAGGGCGGCGGTGGCGAGCCCGGCGCGCATCATCGGCACGTGCACCCGGGCCAGCACGTCGAGCCGGTCGGCGCCCAGCCCGCGCGCGGCCTCGTCGAGCCGGCGCGGGATGCGCAGCAGGCTGGCCTCGACCGAGCCCCAGGCGAGCGCCAGGAAGCGCACGAGATAGGCGAAGAGCAGTCCGATCACTGTGCCGGTGAGAAGGAGGCCGGTCCCCGCGGCCGCGTCGGCGCGACGATCGAGCCAGGCCAGCGGGACGATCACCGCCACCGCCACGACCGAGCCCGGCAGCCCGTATCCGATCGTAGCGGCCCGCGCCGCGCCCCCCGCCGCGCGCGAGCGGCTCGCCCGCACCCCGTACGCCAGCAGCAGGGCCACGACCGGCACGAACAGCGCGCTCACCGCCGCCAGCAGCACGCTGTTGCGGGTGGCGGCGGCAAACTCCGGGGCGAGCAGCCCGTCGCGGATCGACTCCACCGACCAGATGCCCAGCTGGACGAGTGGGGCCAGCACGACCAGGCCGACCAGCGCGAGCGGCCCGATCGCCGCGGAGACCGCGGCGAGGCCGTGCAGCCGCACCGGGGGGACCACGTCCCCGCGCGC
>JBOGXS010000245.1:0-3847 GCA_050693815.1 Thermoleophilaceae bacterium
GGCGGTAGGAGTCCGTCGCGACCATGCGCAGGTCCTGCCCACGGGCGTTGACGAGCACGCCGGTGAGGTGCGGCCGGGTCTCATCGCGCGAGGCAGCCCTGGCCACCCGGCCGATCGTGTCCACGAAGGCAGCGGCGGGCACGTTCATGGTGCCCTCGGCGGGGCGCTGTGGAAGCTTCGGGAAGTCCTCCGAAGGCAGCGTGCGCAGGTGGAAGCTGGCCGGCCCCGAGACGACCTCTACATCCTGTTGGGAGCTGCGGTACTCGAGCAACAGGTCATCGGTGGGAAGCGAGCGCACCACGTCAAGCAGCAGACGCCCGGGCACGACGGCCTGGCCGCGAGACGACTCCTTGACCTCGAGGCTTACGCGCACGCCGAGCTCCATGTCCGTGGCTTCGAGCTCGGCCCCTTGGTCGTCGACGCGAATCAGGACCCCGGCAAGCGTCTGGATCGCACTGCGCGTGGAGGCGCCGCGCACGGCGATGCCAAGTTTGGCGAGGAACGTTTCACGGGAAACGGAGAGCTTCAACGTCTGCTACCTGACCTTGCGGTTATTGGGGCTGTGGACACGTCGATAGGCGGGTCGATTCGGCATGGCGATGGCAAAGCGGGTTGTGGATTGTGGCATCGACAACGGCGGTCACGCGGGCCGGCCGAGGCGCCGGCGAAGGTTGTCAACCGCGATGTGAACATCGGGATCGCTGCGCACCGCCGCTCCGATGCGGTTGATCGCGTGGAGCACGGTGGTGTGGTTGCGGTCCCCGATCCCGCGGCCGATTTCCGGCAGGCTGTGCGCGGTGAGCTCGCGGGCGAGGTACATGGCGACCTGGCGCGCGGTGGCCACGCGCGGCCGACGGTCGCGGGCGAGGAGAGACTCGCACGTGACCCCGAACTCCTGCGCCGAGGCGTCCACGATCTCGGGCAGGCCGCAGGCGTCCGGCGGGCGGTCCTCCCCGAGTCGTCGCAGCACGTAGCGGACCATCGCCGGCGTGGGCTCCTCGCCCTTCAGCGACGCATACGCGACTACGCGGATCAGCGCCCCCTCCAGGGCTCGCACGCTACTGTCCACGCGCAGCGCGATCTCGGCCAGGACCTCCGGCGGCGCCTCGAACCCATCCAGTCGCGCGCGCTTGGCGAGGATGGCCCTCCGCACACCAACCGGCGGCCGCTCGAGCTCGACCACGAGCCCCGCTCGAAAGCGCTCCACGAGCCGTGCCTCGAGGTCGGGAAGGTCCTCGGGGCTTCCATCGGAGGTGATGACCAGCTGGCGACCGGAGTCGAGGAGCGCGTTGAAGGTATGGAAGAACTCCTCGCGGGTCTTGTTCCGCCCGGCGAGGAACTGCACGTCGTCGACGAGCACGACGTCCGCGCCCCGGAAGCGCTGCTTGAACTCCGCGGTGCGGTGCTCGCGCACCGCCTTCACGAACTCCCTCGTGAACTCGTCGATCGTCGCGTAGCGCACGCGCAGACCTGAGCCGAAGCGCTGGACGTAGTTGCCGATTGCGTGCAGGAGGTGCGTCTTGCCCAGTCCGGGCGGGCCGTGCAGGAAGAGCGGGTTGTAGGCCTGCGCCGGCAGCTCGGCCACCGCGAGCGCGGCGGCGTGGGCGAAGCGGTTGCCCTCGCCGATCACGAACTGGTCGAAGGTGTACTTCGGGTGCAGCCGGCTGCCGTCCGGCTGAGGGGAGGGCCGGACTCCGTCCTCGGCCTGCGGCGACGGGGGCGACCACCCCAGCCCGACCACCTCGACGGTCGCGCCGCGGTCGAAGCGCCGCGCGGCCGCCCGGCGCAGCAGCGGGAGATAGCGCTCCGTCACGGAGGTGCGGATGTGCTCCGGAGCGCGGACGTAGAGCGTCTTCCCCCTGACGCCGGCCAGCTCGAGCGGCTCGATCCAGATGTGGAACTTGAAGTCCGGGATCTCCTGGCGGAGCTCGTCGCGGATGTCGTCCCAGATCTCGGCGGTTGGTGCGGGCACAGGCGGTTCCGGCGCCCTCAGGCGCCTGAACGGTTACGGCTTCGAGAGTAGAAGGGACCGCTCCGGCGGGGCCGCGCTGCCCTCGGCTCGGCGAGGATACAACGGCCGTCGAGCCGCTCGGCGCGCACCCGCAGGGTTCCCCCGCTCTACGCGGGAAAACCGACCGGCGGCTCGTTTGCGGGCGGGCCGGGCGCCGTCGTGTACCCTGGCTCCGGCCCCGAGAGCGCATCTCGCCCGCCTTCCTCCGACCTCATGAAGCGCACCTACCAGCCCAAGAAGCGCAAGCGCGCCCGCACCCACGGCTTCCGCGCGCGCATGCGCACGACGGGCGGCCGGCACGTGCTGAGGCGCCGCCGCAGCAAGGGGCGCAAGCGGCTCACGCCGTAGCTCGCGATGAGCGATCGCGAGCGCCGCAAGCGCCGTCGGCTCTCGCGGAGCGGCGAGTTCGAGCGCGTCTACCGCGAGGGCCGCTCCCACGCGAGCCGGCACCTGGTGGTGTACGCGTTCCCGCGTCCCGAGGACGAGGGCGATCCGCGCCTCGGGGTCTCGGTCGGGCGCAAGCTCGGCGGCGCCGTCGAGCGTAATCGCATCAAGCGACTGCTGCGCGAGGCCTTCTGGGCCGGCGCGGACGAGCTCGAGCCCGGCCACGACTTCGTGATCGTGGCGCGGCCGGCCGCCGCCGAGCTGGCCCACGAGGGCGGCGAGCCCGCGATCGAGCGGGCCCTTCGCTCGGTCCTGGCCGAGGCGGGCCTGGCGCGCGGGGGGGAGGCGCGATGAGCGCCCGGACCGGGCGAGTCGGGAGGGCGCTGCGCGCGCTCGCGACCGCACCGATCCGCCTCTACCAGGGAGTCATCTCCCCCGGCCTGCCGGCGCGCTGCAAGTACCATCCCTCCTGCTCGGAGTACGCCGTGGAGGCCGTGAGGCGCTACGGCATACTGCGAGGGGTGGTGCTCGTCGCCTGGCGCCTGCTCCGCTGCAACCCCTGGAGCCACGGCGGCGTTGACTTCGTGGAGGACCAGCAGCTGTTTCGCTCCCGCCCCCGGCCGGAGCCCCAGCCCTAGCCCATGTTCATCGCCAACGTCCTACAGCCGCTGATCGACGCCTGCCAGTGGGTGCTCGAGTTCTGGCACGGCGCGATCGGCGACTTCGATGGCTCGTGGGGCTGGTCGATCATCCTGCTGACCTTCACGGTCCGCATCCTGATCCTGCCGCTCACCTTCAAGGGCGTGAAGTCGATGCAGCGGCTCCAGACGTTCCAGCCGGAGATCAAGAAGATCCAGGAGCGCTACAAGGAAGACCGGCAGCGCATGAACCAGGAGATCATGGCCTTCTACCAGCGGGAGAAGGTCAACCCGCTCGGGTCGTGCCTGCCGCTGCTGCTGCAGATTCCCTTCTTCATCTCGCTCTTCTACCTGCTGCGCTCGGACTCGTTCCAGGAGGACATCGCCGGCAACGCGGGCTTCGGGCCCATCAACGACCTGGCCGACAAGGTCAGCGATCCGGTGCTGCTCGGCGTGCTGATCGTCCTCTACGTGGGGACACAGCTGGCGGCCAGCGCGGTCACCGCGATCAGCGCGGACCCGATGCAGCGCCGGATCATGTTCGCGCTGCCGTTCGTCTTCGTCGTCTTCATCATCAACTTCGAGGCCGGGCTGATCGTCTACTGGATCACCACGAACGTCTGGACGATCGGGCAGCAGCTGCTGGTCCGAAAGCTCTACCCGAAGCCTGCCCCGATCGGTCCGCGGGAGGACGAGGAGGCAGCCAAACCGGCGCGCGGCAAGCCGCCCAGCCCGAAGCCGGCGACCGCGGCCGCGGTGGCCGACGGCTCGTCGTCGAAGCCCGGCGGGGCGAAGCCGGCCGCCTCCTCGAAGG
>JBOGXS010000246.1:0-4120 GCA_050693815.1 Thermoleophilaceae bacterium
CCGGTCGGGGCTCTCGCCGCCTCCGCACGCGGACAGCGCGAGGGCGGCCGCCATTAGGCCGGTGGCGACCGCCCCGAGCATGTTGAGCATGTTAGCTGCAGCAGGTGCGCACGCTGACGCCGAGCGCCTGTTGCGCGTTCCCGATGTGGCTGTAGATGGCGTCCTGGTTCCCATCCGAGTAGGTGACGTTGCCAGAGACGATCCCGTGGGCGGTGTTGCCGCTGAAGATCGGTCCACCACTGTCGCCCGGTTGTGAGGGGAAGCTGGCCGTCCGCTGGTTGTGAATCACCACCGAACCGTAGTCGGCGGTGAAGTCGGTGCTCGTGATGGTCCCGCACACGAAGCCGCTCGTGTTGGCCGACATGCAAACGCTGGAGCCGACCGCATCGGCGAAATTCACGCCACGGATGGGCCGCAGGTTACTGTCGCTGATGAACACAAGGTTGCTGCGATCCGTCGGCGAGATCTGAATGCGCGCGGCGTCCGCCGAGCTGCCGTTAAAGAACGCGTTGCGGGTCATCGTGCCGATGAAGACCGGCCCGTGCAGCCAGCCGGAACTCACCGGCCCGCAGTGGCCGGCGGTGAGAAGGTAGTCATTGTCGGCGCCAGACGCGACGAACGCCGAGGTGCAGCGGTAGACCGTCGTTCCCTGGGGCGAGTCGATCGTTAGGCCGCCCTTCAGCGGCGGGTAGCTGAAGGCCCGCGAGGTCGTGGCCGCGCCCCGGAGAGGAACCGCGTCCACCGCAGCACCGCATCGGCGCTCGATCGTGCGCGCCTCGGCCGGCGAGAGGTTCCTCACGCCGACCTCCACACGGTTGCGCGCGATCGCCGTCCTGACCGTGCGCGCGTCGATCCCCTCCTGCTGGAGCCCGTCGAGCGCATCGCCGACGCCCTCGTGTGAGGAGCGCAGCTCCGCAAGCGTGTACTTGGCACGGAACGCACGCATGCGATCCGGAAAGCGCGCTTCCCGCGTGAGCTCTGACAGTCTCGCATCGGGGTCCCGAGTAAAGCCGGCCTCGATTGTGCCTTGCCGTCCTATGTAGAGCCCGGCGAAGCTGCCTGGGGCCGCCGTGGCAGCGGTCGATCAGCCGGTCCCCACGCAGCACGCGCACCCGGATCCTGAAGATGCGCTTCCAGCGCCGCCTCGATACCCGGTCCCCGACCGTGCGCGCGCGGTATATGGCGAGTCTGCCGCGCTTGAGACGCTCCCGGTAGCCCCCGACGTCCACGAAGCGGTTCCTCGTGTGGACCTCGAACGGAGATCGCGGAGTGGTCTGGGTGGCGCTGAGGTAGACGTAGCCAGACCTCCGACAGTCGCCCCGCCAGCTGATCGCGAAGCCCTCCACGCGCCCGTCGTCTCCGGTCCGCAGCCTCGCCGTCCTGCCCTGGCCCGACTTGCCGCGGAAGAACGTGTCAGCCAGGGCCGGCGCCGGCGCCATCGCCGGGGCTCCGACCAGCGTGACCAGCGCTCCCCACCGTGCCATCGCCCCCGAGTTGCCTCATCCGCGACACGTGCAAACCCGGTTGCAGATCTCCCGAGCCGGGAGGAATCAGCCGTAGGATGACGACGCGCCGGATGCGGTCCGCGCGCACTCGGCCGAGCCGAGTGCTTGCGGCTTGGGAACCGGCCGAGCGACATGGACACGGCACGACGCGGCAACTACGAGTCCGGCTCGGACTACGTGCTCGAGTACGGCGAGCTTCGCTTCACGTTCAACGAACGCGACTTCACCGAGCGCGTCGAGCAGGCGGCGACCAAGCTCGGCTTCGTGGACGGCCGGCTCGGCGGGGACGAGCGCGAGGACCTCGTCAACCTCGCGGTCAACGGCGAGGTGCCCGAGCCGCAGTCGGAGCTGGGCGAGCACATCAACGTCCGCTGGGGCGACCTCAACGGCCCCTCCGAGCGCTCACTCGTCCATTGGATCCGCCGGCTCGTGTTCCGCGGCGCCTGGCTCGACCAGCGCGTCATGGAGGGCGAGCTCGAGATCGTCTTCGACCAGGAGACGAGCTCCTTCGGATATGCCCAGCCGGAGCGCAACCTCGAGCTGATCGAGCTCTCGCCCGAGCCGAGCTGGCGCGAGGTCGCGTACCGGCGCTAGCGGGCGCGCCGCGGACGGCCCCGGGGCCTAGAGCCGGTCCGCGTGCAGCGTCTCGCCGACGGGCTCGCCGCCGGGCTCGAGGGCGATGCGGGTGGTCGCCCAGCGCAGCACCTCGAGCGCGTCTCCGGTGGCCGCGATCACGGTGAGGGAGCCGCCCTCCTCGGTTGCGCGTCCGGCGCCGAAGACACGACGGCGGGCGCTGGCGGGCAGCGCGCCGAGCGAGTCGATCACCACGGCGGCGTCGCGGCCTCGCTCCACCTGGCGCTTGGCCCGCTCGACCGCCAGCTCGGCGGCCTGGGCCTGAGCGTCGGGCGAGAGGTCGAAGCTGCCGCCGCTGACCTCGACGCCCGTGGCGGCCCACTCGGCGACCTCCTCGGGCCGGACGCCCGCCAGCACCACCTGGAGGGCCAGGTCTGGATACCGCTCGGACAGAGTGGCCGCCAGCTCGCGCAGGACGCGCGTGGCGCCCCCACCGGGCGGGCCGTAGATCGCCACGCGGGAGCCCTTGCCGTACGGAACGGCGTCGAGCGCGGGCGGCGAGTCCAGCCGCTCGCGCGGGAAGACCGGGGTGAGATCCCCGAACCAGGGGCGCTCCTCGGGGGGCTCGGCGGGGGCGCCGTTCACGGTCTCCACGCGGATCAGCGAGGGGTGGCGCTCGTTGCGACGCGGGGGCCGCACCGGGCCGCTCACCTCGTCCCCGCCGCGCAGCTCGCAGCGGCGGATCTGGGCCGGCGAGACGTACACGTCGTCGCGCGACTGGCCGTGCGGATCCAGGCGTAGGAAGCCGGAGCCGTTCGTGAGCACGTCGAGCGTCCCGGTGGCGATCTCCTCGTCGGAGACCTCGTCTTCGACCACCTCCGGCTCCTCCTCGACCGGCGGCTCCTCCTCCTCGACCGGCGGCTCCTCCAGCGCAACGCCGGGCGCCCCGTCGAACGTCTCGTCGGACGGCACCTCGTCCGGTTCGCGGTCGTCCTCGAGGGACGCCTTGGACCGTTCCCCTCCCTGCGCAGCCAGGATCGCTCCGATCAGGTCGTCCTTGCGCTTCGCCCGAAACCCCTCGAGCCCGAGCTCGGACGCGATGGCGTGGAGGTCGGCGAGGGGGCTGGACTCGAGCTCGCTGCGGTGCAGGACGGCCATAGGCCGCGGAACAGTAGTCGGTCCGCGCGCACTCGGCCGAGCCGACTGCTTGCGCCACGGCGCGGTCCGCGCGCTTAGCCCTCCTCCCTGACGGCGTCCAGCACCAGCTCCATCAGCCGCGAGAGCGCGCCGTCGACGTTCTCGTTGTCCACGATCGCCACGCCCTTCGAGCGGGCCCGCTCCCACAGGTGGTCTTGGAGGCGCCGGATGGCGTCGAAGCTCGCAAGGTATCGCTCCGCCGGCCGGGTGCCGGGGCGCAGCGAGAAGTGGCCGCGGTGGAGGTCGGGGTCGTCGACGACCACGAGCGCCTCCACCAGCACGCAGCGCTCGCGCACGCGCGGGTGGACTCCGCCGGGCACCACGTGCACGCCCTCGACCACCACCGGCTCCCCCTCGTCGGCCGCGCGATCGACGATCGCCGCGATCCCGGTGCCGACCTGCTCCGCCTGGTCCCGATAGCCCGCGATGCCGCCCGCCTCGAAGGCCGAGTGGTGGACGGTGGGCATCGCCTCGTGGGTGAAGAAGGCGCGCAGGACCTGGCGGATCACGTCGGTGGCGATGACCCGGTTCACCCCGAGGCGCGCGGCGAGCATCGTGGCGAGGGTCGACTTGCCCACCCCGGTCGTGCCGCCGATCAGAACCACCAGCGGCCGGTCGAGCCGGTCGAGCCTGCGCCAGCGCCGGTAGCGGCGCGCGGCGCGCTCGCCCTCCTCGGCCAGCAGGGCCTCCTCGGCGAGCGCGTCGAGGGCGGTCACGTCGATCTCGCGCTCGTCCCGCTCCGCCAACCGGCGCTCGATCAGGCGCGCGAGCTCGAAGGAGCGCTCGAGCGACAGGGCGGTGGCGGACAGCGCCTGCGCCATCAGCCCCTTGGAGTACGGGAGACC
>JBOGXS010000247.1:0-11487 GCA_050693815.1 Thermoleophilaceae bacterium
GCGGCGCCCTGGGGCCCGGCGCGGCGCACGAGCCGGTACGCGAGCAGTCCCGCCGCGGCGGCCACCAGCACGTGCAGCACCCGCCACGTGAGGAGCGACGGACCGAAGATCTCCTGCAGCCCGGCGAGGGCCAGCGGCTCCCCGGGGCCGTAGTTCCACCAGAAGTCGCGCCAGGGCAGCTGGCCGCGGGCGATGCGCGCGGCCGCCGCAAGCATGAGGCCCTCGTCGTGGGGATTGATCCCCCGCAGCGCGGCGAAGCCCGCCAGCGCGGCGCCGCCGACGAAGAGGGCGGCGTCGCCGAGCCGCTCCGGTAGCCGCACCGCGCTGAGAATACCCTTTGGCCCGCTGTCGGAGAGACCACTAGCCCAGCGGGTCGCCGCCAACACCGCCGTGCAGCTGGCCGGCAAGGCGGCGGTGCTGGCGATCGCGGCGGGCTCGATCGTCGTGCTCACGCGCTACCTGGGCCCCGGCGACTACGGGCGCTACGTGCTCGCGCTCACCTTCGTGCAGCTGGTGGGGGTCCTGGCCGACGCCGGCCTCGCCACGATCGTCGTGCGCGAGGCCTCGCGCGACCCGGCTCGCGCGAGCGCCCTGGTGGGCAACGCCCTGACGCTTCGGCTGCTGCTCTCGTTCGCGGTGATCGCCGTCGCGGGCCTGCTCTCGCTGGCGCTTCCCTACGAGCCCGACGTGCGGGTGGCGATCCTGCTCGCGGGTGTGCCGCTCCTGTTCGGGATGCTCGCCTCCGCGATCGGCGCGGTCTTCCAGGCGGAGCTGCGCATGGGGCGAGTGGCGGCGGCGGAGGTGGCCGGGCGGGCCGCGGCCTTCGGCGGCGTGATCGTGGTGGCGGCGCTCGACCTCGGCTTCTTCGCGGCGATCGGCACCGCCGGCGCGGGCGCGCTCGTGACCCTCGCGGTCACCTGGCTGGCGGCCAGGCGGCACGCCGCGGTGCGATTCCGGGCCTCCACGGCGACCTGGCGGCGCCTGCTCGGCGCGGGGCTGCCGGTGGGGCTGGCGCTGACGATCAACGAGTTCTACATCCGAGCCGACATCGTCATCATCTCGGTGTTCCTCGACTTCGACGAGGTGGGCCTCTACTCGCTCGCCTATCGCATCCTGGAGGTGTCGTCCCTGCTCGGAACCGCTTTCCTGACGTCGATCTTCCCGGTCATGTCGCGTCACGCCGGGCGCTCGCCCGAGCGCTTCCGCGCGACGGTCCAGGGCGCCTGGGACGTGTTCGTGATCGTCGGCATGCCGGTGGCCGTCTGCGGCGGCGTGCTGGCCCCGGAGATCGTGCGCCTGGCCGGCGGAGGCGACTTCGCGGCCGCGGCGGAGCCGCTGCGCCTGCTGCTCGCGGCGGGCGCCATCGCCTTCGTGAACGGCGTGATCGGCTATGCCCTGATCGCCGTCGAGCGCCAGCGCAAGGCGCTCTGGCTGAACGTTGCGGGGCTGGTCGTGAACGCCGGCCTCAACCTCGCGCTCGTGCCGGCCTTCGGGATCGTGGCGGCCGCGGCCGTGACGCTCTTCTCCGAGGCGATGGTGCTGGTGGGCGGCCTGTGGCTCGCCCGGCGCCACCTGGGCTTCGTGCCGACGCTCGCGGTGCTGCCCTCCGCCGCGGCGGCGGCCGGGGTGACCGGCGCCGTCCTGCTGGCCCTGCCCTGGAGCACCCTGGCCGTGCTGGCGCCGGTAGCGGCCGGCCTGTACGCCGGCCTCCTCCTCTCGGTGAGCCCGCGCGGGCGGGAGCTGGCCGCGGCCGGGCTCGGCCGGTGAGCGGCCGTCCGTACACGCACCTGCACGCCTGCCCGCGGGGCCCCCGCGACAGCGCCAGCTGGTACCTCGAGGCGGACCCGATTGAGCAGGTGGACGGCGCGCTCGTGGAGTTCGTGGCCCGGCACGCCGGGCGTGAGGTGCTCGACCTCGGCTGCGGGATCGGCGGGTACATCAGGGCGCTCCGCGAGCGCGGCCTCGCATGCCGAGGGGCCGACGTGGTGCCCGAGTACGTCGAGCGGGCCCGCGAGCTCGGCGTGGACGCCGACCTCCTCGACGGCGACCGCCTGCCCTACGACGACGACAGCTTCGACACCGTGATCGCGCTCGAGGTGCTCGAGCACGTGGAGGATCCCGCCGCGCTGCTGTCCGAGGCGCGGCGCGTCACGCGCGGGGGCGTGCTCGTCAGCGTGCCGAACTGCACCCAGGAGTTCGCCGGGGTGCCCGTGGAGTTCAGCCACATGCTGGACGTGGACCACCGCCACTGGTTCACGGCCGCCTCCCTCGAGGAGCTGCTCGGCTCGGTCTTCGGCAGCGCCGACGTGGTGCAGAGCGCCCCGGTCGACCGCCTCCTGGCGGGCCTCGTGCTGCCGCGCCCGCTGCGGCCGATCGACCGCCTCCTGCGGCGAACGGGCCTGGTCCGGCCGCGCTTCTACAGCCGCCTGCTGGGGCGGGCCCCCGTGCACGGATGACGGCGCCCGCGCGCGTGCTGGTGGTCTCCCCCGAGCCGGTCGGTCGAGCGATGGCCGGCCCGGCGATTCGCGCCTGGGAGCTCGCCCGCGCGCTGGCGGAGCGCTTCACGGTGACCCTGGCCGCGCCGCCGGCGAGCGAGCCGCCCGACCCGGCCGGCGCGCCGAGCGGCCTCGAGCTGCTCGAGGCCGACGTCCGCGAGTTCCACGCGCTGGCGCGGGCGTGCGAGCGGCACGACGTGGTCGTGGCGCAGCGCCTGCCGGCTCAGCTCCTGCGCCACTGCGGGCGCTCTCCCGCCCGGCTCGTGGTCGACCTCTACAACCCGCTCGTGGTGGAGGTGCTCGAGGCCGCCGCGGGCGAGACCCCCGCCCGCGCCAGGCGGACGGGGCGGATCGTGACCGCCGGCGTGCGGGCCCACCTGGCGGCCGCCGACTTCGTGCTCTGCGCGAGCGAGCGCCAGCGCGATCTCTGGGTCGGCGCGATGGCGCTGCACGGCCTGCTCGACCCGGCGCTCTACCGCGCCGACCCCACGCTGCGCGGCCTGATCGACGTGGTCCCCTTCGGGATCCCGGACGGCCCGCCGCCGGCCGCGTCGCGCGAAGGGCGCTGGCCCGCCGTTGGGCGCGGGGACCGGGTGCTCCTGTGGGGAGGGGGGATCTGGCGCTGGCTCGACGCCCTGACCCCGATCAGGGCGATGGAGCGCATCCGCCGCGAGCGCGACGACGTGCACCTCGTGTTCCTGGGCACGGGCCGGCCGCTCGAGGCGCGCGGCGCGTCGGTCGCGGCGGAGGCGGCCACGGAGGCACGCCGGCTCGGGCTGCTCGGCGAGCGGGTGCACGTCGAGGACGGCTGGGTCCCCTACGCCGAGCGGGGTCCGCTGCTCGCCGCCGCCGACATAGGCGTGAGCGCGCACCACGACCACCTCGAGTCGCGCTACGCGTTCCGCACCCGCCTGACCGACTACATGTGGGCCGGCCTCCCCGTCGTCACCAGCTCGGGCGACGCGCTGGGAGAGCTGGTCGCGCGCCGCGGCCTCGGCGCGGCCGTGGCCCCAGGCGACGTGGAGGGATTCGCTGCCGCCTGCCTCGCCCTGCTGGCCGACGAAGGGCGCTACGAGCGCGCGGCGGCGGCGTCCGCGGCGGCCGGGCGCGAGCTGCGCTGGTCGGAGGTCACGCGCCCGCTGCAGCGCTTCTGCCTCGATCCCGAGCGCCGTCGCGCCCCCGTGCGCGGCTCCCTGGCGAGGGAGTCGCTGGGCCAGCAGGCGTGGATCGCGGTGGACCTGCTGGCGCGGCTCGGGTCGCGCGAGGTCGGCCGGCGCGCGCGCTGGGCGGCGGGCCGCACGGTGCGCCGCTTGGCGTCCCGCGGCCGGCGCCCGACATAGACTGGACCTCCGCCATGGATGGCAGCCCCCGAGAAGAGCAGCGCCGCATCGCCCTCGTGCACGACTTCCTGGTCAGCCTGCGCGGGGCCGACCGGGTGTTCCTGGAGATGTGCTCCCTGTGGCCGGAGGCCGACATCTTCACTCCGGTCTACGACGAGGAGGGGACCGCCGGGCGGTTCTCGGGCAGGCCGGTGCACACCTCGTTCCTGCAGAAGCTGAGGCCCGATCGGCGCACGTTTCGCGCCCTGCTGCCGCTCTACCCGGCGGCCGTGGAGAGCTTCGACCTGTCGGGATACGACGTGGTGGTGTCGAGCTCGAGCGCGTGGGCACACGCCGTGGTCTGCGACGAGAACGCCGTCCACGTCTCCTACTGCCACAACCCCTTCCGCTACGCGTGGAACGAGCGGCACCGCACGCTCGCCGAGCGGGCCGACCCGGTCACCCGCGCGGCGCTGCGGGGGTTCTTCCGCCGCTGGCGCGAGTGGGACTGGATCGCGGCGCAGCGGGTGGACCGCTACGTCACGAACTCGCGTACGACGCAGGCCCGCATCAAGGCCTACTACGGGCGCGCCTCGCGGATCGTCCACCCGCCGGTGGAGCTGGACCGCTTCGCCCCCGGGGGGGCCGGCGACGCGTACCTCGTCCTGTCCGAGCTGATCTCGCACAAGCGGATCGACACCGCGCTGGAGGCCTTCGCCGAGCTAGGCCTGCCCCTCGTGGTGGCCGGCGGCGGCCCCGATCGGCGCCGCCTGAGGCGCCTGGCCACGCCCAACGTGCGCTTCGTCGGTCGCGTGAGCGACGAGGAGGCGGCGCGCCTGCTCTCCTCGTGCCGGGCGTTCCTGCTCACCGGCGTGGAGGAGTTCGGCATCGCCGCCGTGGAGGCCCAGGCCGCCGGCCGGCCGGTGGTCGCGCGTCGCGCGGGCGGGGCGCTCGAGACGGTGGTGGACGGGGTCACGGGCTGCTTCTGGTCGGGTGGGCCGGTCGAGCTGGCTGAGGCGGTGTGGTCGTTCGACCCCGGCGCCATCGACCCCGCCGAGTGCGTCCGCAACGCCCGCCGCTTCGATCCGGCGAAGTTCCGCCGCGCGATCGCGCGCGAGGTGGACAGCGCGGTGGCCGAGTCGCTCGCCGATCCGGACGGCACGGCGCGGGAGCGGCGCCTGCTCGCTCGCCGGCGAATGCCGGGCACCCGCCGCACCCGGGGCGTGGCCCAGCGCTGAGGCTCAGACGGGCGCGGGCGCGCTTGCGGTGGGCGTGGAGGGGCGGCGGAAGGACATCGTCAGCACCGCCGCCGCGCAGGCGAGCTGCAGGCCGAACAGCGCCAGCGCGACGCCGGTGAGGTTCGCACCCACGCCCGCGAGCAGGAGGACCTCCATCCCGGCTGCCACGCCCAGCACCCCGATGAAGCTCGCCCGGCCGAGGGCGAGCAGGTACTGGACCGAGAGGTAGGCGCACGCCAGCAGCGCCATGGCCAGCCCGAGCCACGGCAACGCGCCGGCCGCCTGCGTCAGATCCTCCCCGAACACCGTGCCCAGCAGCGGCCGCGCCGCCACCGCGTACACGAGCACCATGGGCGCCGCCACCGCCACGATCAGCCCGAGCGTGCGCAGCAGGATCGGTCGCGCGTCCTCGCCGCCGCGTGCGCGCCGGGCGGCCTCCGGCAGGAGGTACATCCCGAGCCCCACCGCCACCCAGATGATCGCCTTCGCGGCCACCGCGGACACCGCGTAGGAGCCGGCCGCGTCGCCGTCCACCTCGTGCTTGACGACGATCACGTGCACCTCCTGCAGGGCGAAGAGGAGCATCAGGCCGAGCACCGGCGCCCAGGCGCCCGCGAGCAGGTCCCGCACGCGCGTGCCCACCGCGCCGGGGTCCACGCGGGGCAACCGCCTGACGAGCGGCACCGCGAGCAGCGCGCCCACCGCCACGAGCGAGAGGCCGCTCCCGAGGAACGCCCCCGTCACGTCGAGGCCCACGACCACGAGCAGGACGCCGAAGACGAGCCGCGACCCCGCCTCCGCGACGATGCTCCAAGCCACCACGCGGTAGCGCTGGAGACCCTGCAGGGTGCCGCGCTCGACCGACACCAGCATCCACAGCATGGCCGTGACCGGGACCGCCGCGGCGGCCCACAGCTCGTCCACGTTGACCACCGCGGCCAGCACCGACCGCAGCGGGATCGCGACGGCGGCCACGGCCGCGGTCGCCAGGAGCAGGTGCACGAGCCATCGTCGCGCGCCGGCGCCGGCGGTCGGGTTCCCCGCGGCGGCGGCGTGGCTCACCTCGCGGGCGACGGCGATCTGAAGCGCCGAGCCCGGGACCATCAGGATGATGAAGGCCGACAGCAGCGCCGCCAGCGAGCCGTAGTCGGCGGCGCCCAGCATGCGCGCGAACACGATCGTGAAGGCGAGCGCGATCACGTTGCTGCCCATCACGGCGAGCGCCAGGCCGGCGGCCCGGCCGGTGTCGCTCGCCGCCAGCGTGCGCAGCCACGGCGGGCGCTCGGCGCTCTCCGCCCGAGCCGTCTCGAGCAGCTCGAGGCTCTGTGAGGCGCTGCGCTCCCACGTGAACTCGCGCGCGCGCTCGAGCGCGCGTCCTCCCAGCCGCTCCCGCAGCCCGGGGTCGCGGATCACCTGCCGCGTGCGCTCGGCGAGCTCCTCCGGGCTGTGCGCGAGAAGGCCGGTCTCGCCGTCCGCGATCGACTCCGGCAGGCCGCCGACCGCCATCGCCACGCTCGGGGTGGCGCAGGCGGCGGCCTCCATGACCGTGAGGCACCAGCCCTCGGCTGAGGAGGCTGTCATGTTCACCCAGGCCTGCTGCAGCAGCTCCAGCTTGCGTCGCTCGCTCACGTGCCCGTGCATCCGCACCCGCTCGGCCAGGCCGCGCTCGCGGATCTCCCGCTCGAGCGCCTCGCGGTGGTCGCCGTCGCCGGCGATCTCGAGCACCGCCTCGGGCACGCGCTCGAGAACGTCGAGCAGCAGCTCGATGCGCTTGTAGCGCTTGAGCCGGCCCAGGTAGAGCAGCGTGGGCGTCGGCGCCCGCTCGCCGGGGCCGTAGGCGCCGAGGTCCACCCCGATGTAGGTCGTCTGGATCCGCTCCGGGGAGATCCCGTGGGCCTCGAGGTCGCGCGCGGCGGCCCGCGAGATCGTCAGGAAGCGCGAGCCGCGGTAGAGCAGCCTGAGCGGGGCGGTCTCGAGCGCCCAGGCCGCGAGCGCGCCCTTGCGCCCCATCTCGCGCAGGTAGTGGTCGCGGTGGATGTGGTGCACGAGGGTCACGCGCGGCGTGCGCATCCAGACCGGCGTCAGGAAGGTCACGCCGTTCACCACCTCGAGCGTCACGTCCGCGTCGGGCACGAGCCCCCGCCACTGGCGCCAGATCGTCTGCGGGAACACCGTCGAGCGGGCCCCCACGCGATGGAGCTCGAGCTCGCCGATCCGCTCGTGGCGGCTGCAGCCGGGGTACCCGCTCGCGATGACCGAGACCCGGTGCCCCCACGCGAGCCAGCGCGAGACCTGTCCGAACAGGTTGGTCCCCGTCCCGCCTCCCTGCGGATGAGTCCAGTCGCGGTCCGTCAGGACGAGGATGTGCACGGGGGCGAGGGTATAGCCTGGTTGCGCCATGGGCTCCTCGGGCCTCGTCCGCGGCCAAGACGGCCGCCGCCGCTGCCCCTGGGCCGTCTCGGCGCCCGACTACGTCCGGAGCTGGTCTGGTCCTTCGCCCCTTCCCGGCGGCGGGCGCCCCGCTCGCTCGACGACCTCCCCGCCACCACGCCCGAGTCGATCTCCCTCGGCAAGGAGCTGAAGCGGCGCGGCTTTCGCTTCGTCGGCCCGACCACCGCCTACGCGGCCATGCAGGCCTGCGGCCTCGTGAACGACCATCTCGCCGGCTGCTGGGTGCGGCCTGTCGTCGCGGCCTCGATCCGGGACCAGCCTCTATCCTCACGCCGGGGATGGATGAACGAGCGCTCACGGAGCGCCTGATCACCTACGACACGTCCACCCTGGAGGGGATGCAGGCCGCCGCCGGCTTCGTGAAGGGCTGGCTCGAGGCACGCGACGTGGAGGTGACGGGCACGACCCACAACGGGCGGCCGCTCCTCGCTGCCACGGTGGGACCGAGCGGCCCGCCGACGGTCGTGCTGCACGGGCACCTCGACGTGGTTCCCGGCAGGCCCGAGCAGTTCACCCCGCGCATCGACGGCGACCGCCTGTACGGGCGCGGCGCGTACGACATGAAGGGCGGCCTCGCGGCGATGATGTGCGCCCTGCACGACCTGGCCGGCGAGGAGCGCGTGCGCGTGCACTTCGTGTGCGTGGCCGACGAGGAGTCCGAGGAGATCGAGCAGCGCGGCTCCGACTACCTCGTCGAGCACGGTTACCTGGGGGATTTCGCGATCACCGGCGAACCCACCGACATGCACATCGGCGTCCAGGCCAAGGGCGTGCTGGCCATGCGCATCGAGGTGACCGGCACCGCCGCCCACGGCTCGACCCCATGGGTCGGCGACAACGCCGTGCTGAAGGCGGTCGACGTGTTCCGCCAGATCGAGATCCTCCCGTTCGCGCGCGAGTCGTCCGACCTGTTCGACCGTCCCTCGATCAACCTGGGCCGGATCGTGGGCGGCGACGCCCTCAACAAGGTCCCCGACCTGTGCCTGATCGACGTCGACGTGCGCTACCTGCCGGGCCAGGACGCCGACGAGATCCGCGCTGCCGTCGACGCCCTGCCCGACGCCAGCGTGGTCAAGGTCTTCCACCGCCAGCCCGCCATAGTCGAGCGCGAGGACCCGTACGTGCAGGCCCTGGGAGAGGCGATCTCGCGCGTGGCGCCGCCGCCCGGCGAGCAGATCTCGGTCGGCCGCGACGGGGCCTCGGACGCGATCTCCTTCCTCGAGGCCGGCGTGCCCGCCGTGGAGTGCGGCCCGGTCGGCGCCGGGCACCACGGGCCCGAGGAATGGGTTTCGATCCGGTCGCTCGGCGATTATCGGCGGGCGCTGGTCGAGTTCGTCAAGCTGCTGCCGGCCCAGCTCGGCCAGGACGAGCGTCCCCTCAGGATCGCCTGATGTTCGACGATATCCCCCGCCCCGTGTTCTGGAAGCGCCTGCTGCTGGGCGCGGTGCTGTGCATCTTCGCGGCGGCCGGGGCCACCGCCGTGGCCGCGTTCCACGAGATCGACAAGGTGGTCGACGCGCTCGAGCTCGGCCCGGAGCTGAAGCTCGGCAAGGACGAGCTGGCGGTGACGGACCCGGGCGAGCCGCAGACGCTGATGATCCTGGGCTCGGACCGCCGCCCGAAGAACAACACCCAGGGGGCGGCCGGGGCGCGCTCGGACACGATCATCCTCGTGCGCCTCGACGGGGACGAGGAGGCCACCGCCGTCCTCTCGCTGCCGCGCGACCTGAGGGTGGAGATCCCGGGCCACGGCACCGACAAGATCAACGCGGCCTACGAGGTGGGCGGCCCGAAGCTGACGCTCGAGACGGTGAAGGCCGTGACCGGCCTGCCCATCAACCACGTGATCAACGTGCACTTCGGGGGCTTCTGGCGTGCCGTCAACGCGGTCGGGTGCGTCTACGTCGACGTCGACCGGCGCTACTTCAACGACTCCGCGGCGTACGCGTTCATCGACATCCAGCCCGGCTACCAGCGCATGTGCGGGCGCAAGGCGCTCCAGTACGTGCGCTTTCGCCACGAGGACACGGACCTCGTGCGGGCCGCCCGTCAGCAGGACTTCCTGCGCCAGGCCAAGCAGCAGGTCGTCGTCACCGACCTGATCTCCAACCGGGATCGGCTGTACAAGATCTTCGGTCGCAACACGAGCACGGACCGCGCGCTGCGCTCGCGCGCGGAGGTGCTGCGCTTGACGAAGCTGGCGCTGGGCACGGCCGACCAGCCGATCCGCGAGGTGCGCTTCCGCGGCTCGATCGGCGAGGTCTACGTGGAGTCGACCCCCAAGCAGATGAGCAGGATGGTCGACGAGTTCCTGGACGTCGAGGACACCCCCGGGCCACGCGGCGTGGTCAAGCGGAGGTTCAAGCGCGGCAAGCGCAAGAAGCTGCCCTCGGTGGGCGACCTCGGCCTCGAGGACGCCGGCGGCTTCGGCGAGGACCAGGCCCTCCAGGCGGTGCAGACCGGGCGGGCCTTCCTGGGGAAGAGGCTGCCCGTGCTGTACCCGAAGCTGCGCACGATCGGCTCTATCTACGCGGGCCCGCCGCGGGTCTACAAGATCGGCGCGACCGACGGCAAGGCATACGGCGCCTACCGCATGTTCCTCCAGACCGGCGTGGTGGGCGAGTACTACGGGCTGCAGGGCACGACCTGGACGGACCCGCCGATCCTCGAGGGCGTGACCGACACCCGCGCGGTCGGCAAGCGCACCTACGAGCTGGTGGAGGACGGCGACCGGCTGCGCCTGGTGGCCTGGCGCACGCCCAAGGCGGTCTACTGGGTCTCGAACACCCTGCTGCTGACGCTGACCGACAAGCAGATGATGGCCATCGCCCGCTCGGTGCGCGGGCTTTAGGCCCTTAGTGCTCCCCTTAGCCAGGTCAACCGCGCTCGCGCCGCACCGGTTGGCCGTCACCGTCCTGGGTAGGGGTTGCCCAGCAACACCAGAACAGGACGGTGCCGCCGGAATCCGATAGAGGAACACCAGAGGCGCCGCTTCCTCTACTAGCCTTGCCCGCCTCACATGCCGGACAGGGAACCGATAGGAGTGATCGGCGTCGGCTGGGTGGGGCTTGTCACCGCCGCCTGCTTCGCCGAGCTGGGCCACGACGTGTGGGCGCGCGACATCGTGGCCGAGAAGGTCGAGTCGCTTTCGCGCGGCGAGGTCCCGATCCACGAGCCCGGGCTGCCCGAGCTGGTTGAGAAGAACGCCGGGCGGCTGCACTTCACCACCGACATGGCCGAGGTGCTCGAGCGCGCCCGTCTGCTGTTCGTGTGCGTGGACACGCCGCCCACCTACTCGGGCGACGCCGACCTCTCGCGCGTGGAGGCGGTGATGCGCGAGCTGGGCGAGTCGAACGAGCACGCCCTGGTGATGAAGAGCACGGTGCCGGTCGGCACCGGCCGCTCGATCCAGCGTCGCCGCCCGGGCACCGGCTACGTCTCGAACCCGGAGTTCCTGAAGGAGGGAAGCGCGGTCGCCGACTTCATGAAGCCCGACCGCGTGGTGGTGGGAGCCGACGACTCCTCGAGCGGCTACGCCGGACGGGTGGCCGCGCTCTACGAGCCGCTCGACGCGCCGGTGGTGAGCACCGACGTGGCGAGCGCCGAGATGATCAAGCTCGCCTCGAACGCCTTCCTGGCCACGAAGATCTCGTTCATCAACGAGATCGCGAACGTCTCAGAGGAGCTCGGAGCGGACGTGCTCGAGGTGGCCCGCGGAATGGGCCTGGACGACCGGATCGGCTCGCAGTTCCTGCGGGCGGGCATCGGGTATGGCGGGTCCTGCCTGGCCGGCGAGGAGACCGTGCTCGTACGGCATCACGGCCGCACCACGCTGCTCAGCTTCGAGCAGCTCTGGTCCCGGCTCCGGGAGGACGGCGAGGAGGAGCCCGAGGACGGCGTGATCACGCCGGGCGAGCTCGAGGTGCTCTCGTTCCTGCCCGAGCAGCAGGAGCCCGTCTTCCTGCCGGTGATGTGCGTGACCCG
>JBOGXS010000248.1:0-5491 GCA_050693815.1 Thermoleophilaceae bacterium
GCAGACAAGGTGAAGCTGCCGGAGAACCGCAGGACCGGCAAGAGCAGCGTCGGCCAGGCTGTGGTCGCGAGGTTTCGCGCTGCGGATCGGCCGGGCGGACGGGTCGACCTGTCCCCGCAGCCCGACCCGGCTCGTGCTGCACGTGAGCTTGCCGAGCAGCTGGCTCCCTCGCTCGCCGAGATGGGCAAGGCCAAGCAGGCAACCGGCTGGCTCGCCGGGCTGTGGGCGAGACTGAGCCCCGACACTGAGGACGCGGTGATTGGCGAGGTCGTCGCCGGGCTCCTCGGGGAGCGGCCGCTGATCGGGTCGGTGCTCGAGCGCTGCAGCGAGGCGATCGCCGGCCAGAACGCCGCGATCTTGATCGACGAAGCTCACCTGATTGCGGACTGGTCCGCCGACCAGCAGGCATCCCTGCGCGAGTTCCTCCGCAACGACGATCGCATCGGGGTGATCGCCAGCTCGAGCCTGGCGTCTGCGCTTGAGCGGCTCACCGGCGAGGACGGCCCGTTGCGCTATGTCGGTCAGCGCCTGCCGATCCCGCCGATCGACCGCGGCGATTGGGAGGCCGCGCTGCCGGCCCGCTTTGATGCCGTCGGGACTCCGATCGACGCCGACGCGCTGGGGCTGCTGCTCGACGAGTCGCGCGGCCATCCGTACTGCACGATGCTGCTCTGCCGAGCCAGCGCGCGGGCCGCGCTTCCCGGCGGCCGCACCGACGTCTCCGCAGTCAGCGCCGGGCTGCTCGAGGTTCGTGAGGACGAGGGCTGGGAGCTGCGCGATGCTTGAACTGCCCGTGTCGCCGCAGGCGCTCGAAGAGCTGCGCGCCGCCGTGGCGGAAGGGCCCGTGGTGCTAGCCACCCGCTCGCGCGGCCTCGCCGAGGCGGCGGTCCACGAGCTCGCGCCCGATCGTCCGCTGATCGCCATCGACCCGCGCGGCGCGGGAACCATCGGCGGCCTGCGCATTGACCTCGCACGGGCGCTGCTGGCGCTCCTGCTGGAGCGCGACGAAATCAACGAGGAGCGGCTGCTGCTGGACACCACAGGCCGCCTAGCGCTCGGCCGCGCGTTCGGCCCTCGCGCAGAGGAGGCTCTGAGCCTTGCCGCGGGCTCGCTCCAGTCATCCCTGTCGCTCGACGACCTGCTCTCGGCGGTGCCCGAGTCGGCGATGCTGGTTGTCCACGACGCCCACCTGCCCGGCGAGCGATGGACCGGCCGTGCGCTGTGGAGCCTCCGCGCCCGGGCCGCCGAGGCCGCACCACCGTGGATGCTGCTGCTGACCCGCCCCTGGCATACCGGCTTGACCGATCGCGAGGCCGCGTTCTTTGGCTTCGCCCGCCGCCTCGAGCTGCCCGCGCCGACAGAGGCCGCCTGGGCACGGGCACTGGACGAGGCCGACCGCCCGGTGCAGCCCCACGACTTGCGGTGGCTGACCGACCAAACCCTTGGTCATCCGGATGTCATCCTGGAGGTGCTCCGCAACGATGCAAGGAACGTGCGACGCGGCTGGCGCGCCTGCGTCGATGCCCGACGCGTCGTCCTCGATGTCGTCCTTGACGCCGCTCGCGCCGCCCACCCGCTCGGCCCGCGGCTGCTGATCGCGATCGCTCGCGGCGAGCCGCCCTACCCGACCGTCCCGGACGCCAAGCCCGCCCGCGTCGCGCACGCCCTGCGGCGGCTCCGCGACCACGACTTCGTGTACCAGCCCGCGCCGCGCACTTGGCGTCTCGCAGGACATCGGACAGACCCGACCTCGCTCGAGTCGGGCCTGAAGTACCTCGTCGTGGGCCCACCGGCCTCGCGTTCAATCCCTCCCTCTCCCCGTTCCACCGGTGGACGCCGACGTCTATCAGGGCCCCCACCCGATCACCACGTTCATGGCCGTCGCCACGAAGGCGGCGGCGTTCGCGGTCTTCCTGCGGCTGTTCGACCACGCGTTCGGGCTCTCGCAGCTCGAGGGGGGCCGGCGCTGGGGATCCTCGTGACCATCGTGATCGGAACGTGGGCGCGATCCCCCAGCGCTCGCTGAAGCGCATGCTGGCGTGGTCGAGCATGGCGCAGGCCGGCTACCTGCTCCCTCAACCACGCTCAAGGGGGTCTGCCCTCGATTAGGGTTAGCGGCGCTACCATGTGCTATAAGTAGCACATGAGGGCGATCGGGGTCAGGGAGCTGCGCCAGCACGCGAGTCGCTACCTCCGGGAGGTCCAGGGTGGCGAGACGATCGAGGTGACGGACCGAGGCCGTCCTGTCGCGCGGCTCGTGCCCGTGTCGAGCGCGGGCGGTCTCGAGGAGCTGGTCGCCGACGGCCGCCTGGTCCCCGCTGGCGGCGACGCGCTCGAGCTGGGAGCGCCCCTGGCACCGGTCGAGGGGCAGCCCCTGCCCGCCGACCTGCTGGCGGCCGCGCGTCACGATGAACGCTGACCGTGAACGCTGAACGCGCCTCGTATCTCGATTCCTCTGCGCTGGTCAAGCTGGTGGTCTCGGAGGCCGAGTCGAAGGCGCTGGTCGATCACCTTCGGGGGCAACCGAACCGGGCATCGTGCGGGCTGGCACGCGTCGAAGTGGTCCGGGCGGTCCGTCCGCAGGGACGTGCCGCCGTGAACCGGGCGCGGCGCCTGCTCGAGCGGATCTCGCTTCTGCGGCTCGACGACGTGCTTCTGAACGAGGCCGCCGACCTCCGCAGCCCCGATCTGCGGAGCCCCGACGCCATCCACCTCGCGGCGGCCCGCGGGCTCGGGTCCGCCCTCGCCGAGGTGATCACCTACGACGAGCGGATGGCCGGGGCGGCTCAGGCCCTGGGGATGCGCGTCGGGGCTCCGGCCTAGCAAGATGGCCGCCGCCCTCTTCGTATGCCTCCACAACGCCGGTCGCTCGCAGATGAGCGCGGCCCTGTTCGAGCGCGCCGGCGGCGGTCGCCATGTTGCGCTGTCGGCGGGCACGCGGCCGGCCGACCGCGTTCATCCCGAGGTGGTCGAGGTCATGCGTGAGCTGGGCGTCGACCTGGCCGGCCGGACGCCGCAGCCGCTCACCCGGGAGCTGGCCGAGCGCGCGGACGTGGTCGTGACCATGGGGTGCGGCGACGAGTGCCCCTACATCCCGGGCAAGCGCTACCTCGACTGGGACCTCGAGGACCCGAAGGGCCGCCCGCTCGACGAGGTGCGGGCCACCCGGGACGAGATCGAGCGCCGCGTGGACGAGCTGGTCGCCGAGCTCGACCGGGCCCGAAGGGCGACTAGGGCCGCCGCTACACTGCGCCGCTCGATGCGGAGGATCCTCCACACGATTGCGCTCCTGGCCTGCGCGGCGGCCCTCGTCGCGGGCTGCGGCGGCGACGACAGCTCGGGCGGTCCGCTCGAGGAGGCGCTGTCCTACGTGCCGGCGGACACGCCCTTCGCCATCGCGATCGGCACCGACGTGGAGGGCGACCAGTACGCCGCGCTCGACGAGGTCCTGGGCCGCTTCCCGAACGGGGACTCCCTCGAGGACATGCTGCGCCAGGAGCTCGAGGAGGGCGACGAGGGGGTCTCCTACGAGGAGGACGTCAAGCCGCTGCTCGGCAACCCGTTCGTGATCGGCGCCACGGACATCCGGACATTCGTCGGCGAGTCCGAGGACGACGACTTCGTGGCCGCGATCCAGGCGAGGGACAGCGAGGCGCTCGACCGGCTGGTGGAGAAGACGCAGCCCGAGGAGCAGGGCGAGGTGGCCGGCGCCACGGTCTACGAGGACGACGACACGGTCTTCGCCATCGAGGACGACATCGTGGTGTTCGCCGGCACCAGGCAGCTGCTCGAGTCGGCTCTCGAGCGTGCCGACGGCGGCGACGGCCTCGATCCCGACACCTTCGAGGAGAGCCTCGACGGGCTCCCGGGCGAGGCGCTGGCGCGGGCGTACATCGACCTCCAGGCCCTGATCGAGCAGGACCCCGACACGGAGCCCGCGCGCCGGGTCGACTGGGTGGCCGCGCTGCGCACGATGGGCCTCACCGCCTCGGTCCAGGACGACGCGGTCGACGTGGAGTTCAACATGCGCACGGAGGGCGACCTGAGCGAGGAGGACCTGCCGCTGGCAGCCGGCGAGGAGGCGCCGCGGGTGCTGCAGGAGCCCGGTGAGATCGGCTTCGGCCTGCGCGACCCGCGCCAGGTGGCGACCTTCTTCGAGTCGGCCTTCCAGGCGGTGGACCCGCAGAGCTTCGGCGACTACGAGACCGGCAAGCGGGCCGTCTCGCAGCGGTACGACATCGACGTGGACGAGGACGTGTTCGGTCAGCTCACCGGCGATACGTCCGTCTCGGTGGCCGTCGACGGCTCCTTCGGCGCTCGCGCCGAGGTCGAGGACCCGCAGGCGTTCACCGACACCGTCGACCGCCTGGCCGAGGCGCTGCCCGAGCTCGGCTCCGGGCTGGGCGTGACGGACGTGACTCGGAGCGGCGGGCTGTACGAGGCGAGCCTGGCCGACGGCGGGCGCTTCGTCTTCGGGATGAGCGAGGACGTGTTCGTGGCGGCCAGCGACGCCGCACGCGCCCGCGAGCTGGGCTCGCAGGAGCCGAGCGAGGTGTCCGACGCGACCGGCTCGCTGGTCATGGCGGCCGATGCCGAGCAGCTCGCCAGCCAGCTCCTCCAGCAGCTGCTGCCCCAGACCGGGCTGGGCGGCGCCTTCGGGGCGGGATTGTTCACGCGCCCGCTGGACCAGCTGAGCGGCTCGGTGGAGTCGAGCACGGACGGCCTGCGCGGCAGGTTGCGCCTGACGCTCGACTAGTACGCGTGTACTAGAGCCAGCTCTTCAGCAGCGGCAGCGGATCGACGGGCTCGCCGCCCGCGTACCAGCCGCCGACCCAGACCTCGAAGTGGAGGTGGGCGCCGAAGGAGCGGCCCGTGTTGCCCACCTCGCCGATCCTCTGGCCGGTGCGCACGCGCTGGCCCTGCTCGACGGGGATGGAGCCGTTGCGGAGGTGCATGAAGACGTAGTCGCGGTCCTCGTCCTCGCCGTCGAGCACAACGTAGTGCCCGGCGCCACTTGCCTGGTAGCCCACCGTCTCGACCACGCCGCCGCGCGGCGCCACCACCGGGGTGCTTTCGGGGGCGGCCAGGTCCTGGCCCTGGTGGCGGTGGCCCTGGCGCGGCGCGTTGAAGCGGGAGCCGTCGCCGCCCCAGTCGAAGCCCCCGGCGAGCGGGAAGGCGTGGTGGGAGAACCGCAGCTCGGCGGTGCTGCTGGCGGTCGGCCCGCGGCGCAGGCCGCGGCCGGCGATGTGCAGCAGGTAGCTGCCCTCGGGGAGAACGCCGTCCTCGAGCCCGGTGAATCGCACGGAGTGGTCGCCCGGACCGCGCTCGCCCAGGTCGAGCGTGGCCATGCGCGAGCGGTCCGAGGCGCTCAGCACGTGCAGGCGGACCCTGACCGCGCGGCGGCCGGACAGGGTGAAGAGGATGCGCGCCGAGCGGCCGTAGAGGAAGAGCCGCTTGCGGCGCAGCTCGAAGGAGGTCAGGAGCGTGCGGC
>JBOGXS010000249.1:0-4075 GCA_050693815.1 Thermoleophilaceae bacterium
GGCGCAGGCGGCGCGGTCGCCGCGGCGGGCGTGGGCGGCGGCGCCAGGCCGAGTCCGCGTCGGGATAGCTAGCTACGCGGGGGCCTCGTCGAGGCCGCCGGGGCGCACCAGGCCCGTCTCGTAGGCCACACCACGGCCTGCACGCGGCCCCTGAGGTCGAGCTTCATGAGCACGTGGGCGACGTGCGACTTCACGGTCGTGTCGCTCACCACGAGTCGCTCCGCGATCAGCGGTCGTCCGCGAGCGCCGTCAGCCGCTCGGCGAGCTCGTCCTCGGTCGCCCCACCGTCGAACCAGGCGCGCTCCACGCTGTGCGCCAGGGCGCGCGCGGTGGGGGCGCTGAGGACGACGTCCTCGGGGAGCTCCAACCCGAAGAGCGCGTTCAGCAGCTGCACGGGCTCCGCGGTTCCCATGATCTCGGCCACCACCGCCCGCAGTGCTCCGCGAAGCGCCTCGTGCGAGGCCACACCGGGTTCCATCCCCATGGATGCCTTGTCGGACGGACGGTCCCCGCGGCTTAGCCGCGCCGCCGCGGGCTGGCCGCCGGGTACCCGCTAACGTCGCAGTGCGTGAGCCGTCCCGCCGCGCTGGGCCTGTACGCGCTGCTCGTACTCATCTGGTCGAGCACCTGGGTGGCGATCAAGATCGGGCTCGAGGACTGCCCGCCACTGCTCGGGGCGGGCATCCGCTTCGTGGTCGCCGGTGTCGTGCTGCTCGCGTTCGCGGGGGTGCAGCGGCGGCCGCTTCGCACCGACGCGTGGCTGGCGGCCGTGCTGGCGCTGATGCCCTTCGCGCTCGCCTACGGGCTGGTCTACTGGGGCGAGCAGTACATCCCCTCCGGCCTTGCCGCCGTCCTGTTCGGGGTGCTGCCGCTCTACACCGCCTTCCTCGGCGCGGCCCTCCTGCCCGACCAGCCGCTGCGCGCCCGGCTCGTAGCCGGAGTGCTCGTGGCCATCGGCGGGCTCGCGCTCGCCTTCGCCGAGAGCACGGACAGCGGGCACCCCGAGCTCGCGATCGCCGGCGCGGCAGCCCTGGCGGTGGCGCCGGTGGGGGCGTCGGTGGGCAACATCTCGATCAAGCTGCGCGCCGGCGGCCTCGACGCGGTGGTGCTGAACGGCTGGGCCATGCTGGTCGGGGGAGTGCTGCTGCTGGTCGCGTCCGCGATCGGCGAGAGCTGGGGCGACGCGGCGTGGAGCGCGGACGCGGTCGGCTCGATCGCCTACCTCGCGCTGATCGGCTCCGCGGTGCCGTTCGTGGTCCTCACGGTCCTGCTGCGCCACATGAGCGCGCAGGCGATGTCCTTCCTGGCCATGCTGCTGCCCTTCGGCGCGCTCGTCTTCGGCGCGGCGCTCTACTCCGAGGAGATCACCGCCCGTGCGCTGGCCGGCGCCGCCCTGGTGGCGATCGGGCTGCTGATCGCCCAGGCGACGCGGCGCGTGCCCGGAAGGCTGGACCTCGCTCGCTAGACTCGCCGACTGGCCATGACCTATGCAGTCGTGAGAGTGGGCGGTAAGCAGTACCGCGTCGAGAAGGGCGACTCGATCGTCGTCGACCGAATGTCCGCGGACGAGGGCGCCAAGGTCGACCTCGAGCCGTTGCTGTACGCCGACGGCGACAAGTCCGTGCTGGAGCCCGGCGACCTCGGCAAGGTCAAGGTCCAGGCCACGGTCACGGGCCACGAGCGGGGCCCGAAGATCCATGGCCTGAAGTTCAAGCCCAAGAAGGGCTACAAGCGCCGCTACGGCCACCGCCAGGACCTGACGCGGCTGGAGATCGCCGACATCAAGGTGGGCGCCGCGCGACGCTCGGCCAAGAAGGAGGAGGACGCGGATGGCTCATAAGAAGGGACTCGGGTCGAGCCGCAACGGCCGCGACTCCAACGCCAAGCGCCTCGGGGTCAAGGTTTTCGCCGGCCAGACCGTCAGCGGCGGCGAGATCATCGTGCGCCAGCGCGGCACCCGCTTCAAGCCCGGCGAGGGCGTGGGGATCGGCCGCGACGACACGATCTTCGCCACCCGCCCAGGCACCGTGCAGTTCGGCACGGGCCGCCGCGGCCGGGTGATCTCGGTCGAGCCTGCGCAGAAGTAAGGCAGCGCCGGATCCGAGCCGCCCCGACGAGTGATGGTACGATGGTGCCATCATGACACAGCGCACGCAGATCACCTTGCCCTCCGAGGATCATCGCCGTGCACGCGCGCGGGCGGCCGAGCTCGGGATCTCGCTCGCCGAGTACGTACGCCGCCTGGTTGCGAGGGATCTGCACAACGAGCGCGGAGCGGCGCCGGTGGAAGCGCTGTTCGCGCTCGGCAGCTCCGGCGAAAGCGATGATGTGGCCGCCCGGAAGGACGAGTACGTGGGTGAGGCGGTCGACCGCGACGCCGGGAGGTGACGCTGTTCGTCGATACCTCCGCGTTCTACGCGGCGGCCGCCACATCCGACCGCAGTCACGAGCGGGCAAAGGAGATTCTCGCTGCGGGCGAAGCCCTCGTGACGAGCGATCACGTGCTGGCGGAATCGTGGCTCCTCCTGCGTCGCCGGCTCGGGCGCGCGGCGGCAAATGCCTTCTGGGAGGCGATCCGGGCCGGGGCCAGCTCTGTCGAGCACGTCGGCCCGGCCGACCTGGAGGTCGCCTGGACGATCGCCAAGGACTTCCCCGACCAGGACTTCTCCCTCGTAGACCTGACCAGCTTCGCGGTGATGCAGCGCATCGGCGTGCTACGTGCGGCGACGCTCGACGACGACTTCGCCGTCTTCCGCTTCGGGCGGCGGCGCGAGCGTGCCTTCGAGGTCGTGCGCTGAGATCCGGGGCTACGATCGGGCGGTGACCTACTCCATCGTCGCGCGCGATCCGGGCAGCGGCGAGCTGGGCGTGGCGGTCCAGTCGCACTACTTCGGCGTCGGCTCGCTCGTCAGCTGGGCCGAGGCGGGCGTGGGCGCGGTCGCCACCCAGTCGGTGGCCCAGCCGGCCTACGGGCCGCGCGGTCTCGAGCTGATGCGCGCGGGGGCCTCGGCGCCCGAGGCGCTCCACCGGCTGCTTGCCGAGGACCGGCAGGAGCCGGTGCGCCAGGTGGCGTTCGTCGACCGGCACGGGCGGGTGGCGGCGCACACCGGCGCCCGGTGCGTTCGCGAGGCCGGCCACCGGGTGGCCGACGGCGTCTCCGCCCAGGCCAACATCATGCGGCGTCCCACCGTGCCGGACGCGATGGTCTCGGCCTTCCGGTCCGCCTCCGGCGACCTCGCCGGGCGGTTGATGGCCGCGCTCGACGCGGCCGAGGCCGAGGGCGGCGACCTGCGCGGGCGCCAGTCGGCTGCGCTGGTCGTGGTGGCGCCGAGGGCGAGCGGGCGCCCGGCCGAGGATCGCCTCCTCGACCTGCGCGTGGACGATCACCCGGAGCCGGTGCGCGAGCTGCGCCGCCTGCTCGACCTGCGCCGCGCCTACGAGCGGGTGGACGTGGGGGACGAGCTGGCCGCGGCTGGCGACGTCGAGGCGGCGCTCCGCGAGTACGCCGCCGCGCACTCCGCCCAGCCGCAGAGCCCCGAGCTGGCCTTCTGGCACGGCGTGGCGCTCGCCGCCAGCGGACGCGAGGAGGAGGCGCGGCCGCTGCTCGAGCGCGCCTACGCGGAGAGCGACGGCTGGCGGGAGCTGCTGCGCCGGCTGCCCGCGGCCGGCCTGTTCCCCGACGACGAGGGACTCGTGGCCAGGATGTCGTTCTCGCGCAGCGTCGACATCGCCTGACGATGTTTCACGACCGCGCCACCATCGAGGTGCGCGGCGGTGGCGGGGGCAACGGCGTCGTCTCCTTCCGCCGCGAGGCGCACGTTCCCAAGGGCGGACCCGACGGCGGCGACGGGGGCCGCGGCGGCGACGTGGTGCTCGTCTGCGACTCCTCGCTGCGCGACCTCTCCTCGTTCCGCCGCGGCGCCCACTTCCGCGCCAAGCGCGGCGGTCACGGCCAGGGCGCCAACAAGCACGGCGCCACGCCCGATCCGCTCGAGGTGCGGGTCCCGGCTGGCACCGTCGCCGAGGATCGCCAGGCCGGCGACCGCTGGGACCTCACGCGCGGCGGCCAGCGCGC
>JBOGXS010000250.1:0-6422 GCA_050693815.1 Thermoleophilaceae bacterium
GAGATGATCCCGAAGGCGGGCAGCACCATGATGTAGACCTCGGGGTGGCCGAAGAACCAGAACAGGTGCTGCCACAGCAGCGGGTCGCCGCCGCCTGTGGGGTCGAAGAAGGCCGTGCCGAAGTGGCGGTCGGTCAACAGCATCGTCGCTGCCGCCGTCAGTGATGGAAGCGCCAGGATCAGCAGGTAGCTGTAGACGAGGATCGACCAGATGAACAGCGGCAGACGGCCCCAGCCCATGCCCCGGGCGCGCATGTTGTGGATCGTCGCGACGAAGTTGATCGCACCAAGCAACGACGACAAGCTGGTCAAGTGGACCATGAAGATCCAGGCGTCGACGCCACCGCCGGGCGAATAGGCGTCGTCCGAGAGCGGCGCGTACGAGGTCCAGCCCGCCTGCGGCGGCTCGAAGAAGAGGCTCGCGTAGAACGCCGTGCCGGCGAACAACAGCAGCCAGAACGAGAGCGCGTTGAGGCGCGGGAAGGCCATGTCGCGCGCGCCGACCATCAGCGGCACCAGGTAGTTGCCGAAGCCGGCCCAGACCGGCACGAGTACCAGGAAGATCATCGTCGACCCGTGCATCGAGACGAGCCCGTTGTAGGTCTCCGGGTCGATCAGCGTGTTGTCCGGCACGGCCAGCTGCGTGCGGATCAGAAGCGCCTCCACCCCGCCCAGCAGCAAGAACAGGACCGTGAGGACCAGGTACATGATCCCGATCCGCTTGTGGTCGGTCGTCGTAAGCCAGCCGAGCCAACCGCGGGGCTCGGGCTCGAGTCCGCGCAGGGCGATCTCGGGACGTGCGGCCACCGACGCAGCGCGTTCTTCCACTACCTGCCCTTCTCCAGCTTGCGCTCGAACCTGACCGGCAGGGTCGCAGATCGGACCTCATGTCCGACTTCAGCGACCGAGCCGCACTTCGTTGCCAGGGACGAGAGCGCCTGCAGCCGCCGGCGGCTCCTCCTCCACCTCGACGGTCGCGCCGTCGCGACGCACGACCCGCGCGGAGCCAAGGCGCATCAGCAGGTAGGCACGTCGAGGTCCGTCGCGAGCATCAGGCCGGTGAAGCGGGAGATCCCCTCGTGGCCCGCGCGGGCCGCCAGCTGCTCCGGCAGGGCGGTGCCGACCCTCTGCCCTGCCAGTCGTCGACCACCGTGACTGCGACCCTCGGCGGCGTCGGGATCGGTCGTGCGTATGTAACGCGCAACGCCCACCCCCTCGCCCGAGGCCGGGTCCAACCCGATAAGCGCCTCGTGGTCGTGGTGGTCCACTTCGGTCAGGTAGCGCGGTGCCGAGTCGCTCAGCTCCGACACAGCGCCAGAAAGCGGCGGTAGCGCGAGTTCTCGCCCAAGCGCCCGAACGCTGTCCGGACAGACGCTTGTCGGAGGCGCGGATCGGCCGGACGCGCACGGACGAGCCGTCGCGCCGCGGGACGGGCGGCTCGCGGGTGTCCGGCTCACGCATGGCGGTCAGCGTTCGGCGCATTCCTGCGATAGCGCTCGACAAGCTCGGGTTTGATCCGCTTGAGCTCGCCGGCAGGGAAGACCGCGAGCAGTTCCCACGCGAGGTCGAGCGTCTCGATGATCGAGCGCCGCTGGGCCTCCTGCCCGACGAAACGCCGCTCGAAGTCGTCGACGAAGGCGAGGATGGCGCGGTCGTCGTCGGAGAGCGCCTGTTCGCCGACGATCGAGGTCAGGTTCCGCAGCTCGCGGCCGCGACCGAGGAACGCGGAGATCTGGTCGGCGACGCCGCGGTGGTCCTCGCGGGTGCTCCCCTCGCCGATGCCGGCATCCATCAGGCGGCTGAGCGAGGGGAGCACGTCGATGGGCGGCGCGATCCCGCGCCGGTCGAGCTCGCGTGAGAGGACGATCTGGCCCTCGGTGATGTAGCCGGTGATGTCTGGGATCGGGTGCGTGACGTCGTCGTCGGGCATCGAGAGGATCGGGATCTGCGTCACCGATCCTGGCCGCCCGCGGATGCGCCCAGCGCGCTCGAACAGGGAGGCGAGATCGGAGTACATGTAGCCCGGATAGCCCCGCCGGCCCGGCACCTCGTCGCGAGCGGCGGCCGCCTCGCGCAACGCCTCGCAGTAGTTCGTCATGTCGACGAGCACGACGAGGACGTGCAGCCCGCGCTCGAACGCGAGGTACTCGGCGGCGGTCAGGGCGGCGCGCGGGCAGCTGATCCGTTCGGCTGCGGGCTCGTCGGCGCGGTTGATGAACAACACGGAGCGCTCGAGGGCGGCTCCCTCGGCGAACCGGGTCCGCAGGAAGGCGGCCTCGCGGTCCGTCACGCCGATCGCGGCGAAGACAACGACGAACCCGTCGTCGGAAGCGGGCACGCGCGCACCCTCCGCGATCCGGGCCCCCAGCTCGAGCCCTGGCAGGCCGTAGCCGGAGAAGACCGGCAGCTTCTGGCCGCGGACGAGTGTGTGCAGCCCGTCGATCGCGGAGATCCCGGTCTCGATGAACTCCGCGGGGTGCGCCCGTGCGACCGGATTGACGGGGCGCCCGTTGAGGTCGCGCTCCGCCTCCGGGACGAGTTCGGGCCCGCCGTCTGCGGGCCTGCCCATGCCGTCGAGGATCCGTCCGACGAGGTCGGGCCCGACCGGCATGCGTGCGGCGCGGGCGCGGACGAGCACCGCCGTGGAACTGATGTCGAGGCCGCGCGTTCCGCCCAGCACTTGGACGACCATCCGGTCGCCCTCGATCTCCAACACCTGGCCGCGGCGCCTCTCCCCGGAGGGTGTGACCACCTCGACGAGCTCGTCGTACGCGACGTGCTCCGCGTGCTCGGCGATCAGCAGCGGACCCGATACATAGGTGACGGTGCGATGCTCAGTGGTGTACAGGCGGGTCATCCGATGCCCTCCAGTTCGCGCTCGACGTGCTCAATCAGGTCTGCGGCGCGCTCCTTCGCCTGCTCGGCCGGCCACTCGCGCATCCGGGCGAGCGCCGCCACCGACGGTGCCGCGCCGGCCTGCTCCACCGGTGCGCCGCGGGTCACCGCCGCGCTCATCGCCACGTCGGCGCGTCGGATGGTCCGCAGCATCGCCAGTTGCTTGTTCGCATCGCAGTAGGCGTCGCGCTCGTCGAAGGCCGACTGCTGGAGGAAGTCTTCGCGCAGCAGGCGGCCGGTCCGGAGCGTGACGCGCTCGGGTGGCGCCAGCGTGTCGGGTCCCAGCAGCTGGACGATCTCGAGCAGCTGTGCCTCGCGTTGGAGCAGCTCGCGCGCCCAGCCGCGTTGCTCCTCCCAGTCGGCGGCGACCTCGCTCCCGAACCAGGCGGCGAAGTCGTAGAGCGTGTAGCTGCGGTTCCAGTCGATCGCGGGGAAGTGACGCTGGCGGGCCAGCGTCGTGTCGAGCGCCCAGAAGGTGCCCGCCAGCCGCAGCGAGTGCTGCGTGATCGGCTCCGAGAAGTCGCCACCGGCCGGCGAGACCGCACCGATGATGGTCACCGAGCCGTCGCGTGCGCCGGATCCCAGGCAGCGGACCGCGGCGGCCCGCTCGTAGAACTCCGCCAGCCGCGACGACAGATATGCGGGATACCCCTCCTCGGCCGGCATCTCCTCCAGGCGGCTGGACACCTCGCGCAGCGCCTCGCCCCAGCGGCTCGTCGAGTCGGCCATCAGCGCGACGTGGTAGCCCTGGTCGCGGAAGTACTCCGCCAGCGTGACGCCCGTGTAGATCGACGCTTCCCTGGCGGCGACCGGCATGTTGGACGTGTTCGCGATCAGGATCGTACGCTCCATCAGCGACGCACCGGTGCGCGGATCGACGAGCTGAGGGAATTCCTGGAGCACCTCGGTGAGCTCGTTGCCCCTCTCGCCACAGCCGACGTAGACCACGACGTCGGCGTGCGCCCACTTGGCCAGCGATTGCTGGAGCACCGTCTTGCCGGTGCCGAACCCGCCGGGGATCGTCGCGGCTCCCCCGCGCGCGAGCGGGAACAGGACGTCGATGGCCCGCTGCCCGGTGATCAGCGGCGTCGACGGGTCGAGCCGGCCAGCAAACGGGCGGGGGTCGCGGACGGGCCAGCGGCTCAGCATCGTGAGCGGCTGATCGTCGACCCACACGATCGGGTCCTCCAGACGCGCCGGGCCGGACCGGATCGCCGTCACCACCCCGGCGGTCTCCACCGGCGCCAGGATCCGATGCTCCAGCGCCGCGGTCTCCGCGACGACCCCGAGGAGATCCCCGGCCGCCACCGAGTCCCCCGCCGCGACGCGCGGCTCGAACGTCCAGGCCTGCTCGCGATCGAGCGCGGGCACTTCGCTGCCGCGATCGAGCAGCGGCCGCCCGAACGGATCGCCCCCGGCCCGGGCGAGCACGTCGAGCGGGCGCTGGGTCCCGTCGAAGATGCGACCGAGCAGGCCGGGGCCGAGCTCGACCTCCAACGGACGCCCGGTGTCGATCACGGGCTCGCCCACGCGCAGGCCCGCGGTGTCCTCGTAGACCTGGATCGTGACCCGGTCGCCCTCGAGGCGGATGACCTCGCCGGGCAGCGCCGCCTCCCCCACGCGCACGACGTTGTACAGCCGCACGCCGTCGAGGCCGCGGGCGACCACCACGGGGCCGGCCACGCGCCAGATCTCGCCGTGCGATCCGGCCGTCATTGCCCTCCGCTTTCCTGACCGAATGTGATCTCGTAGCCGACCGCCTGGCGGAGCATTGCGAGCAGCTGGTCGCGGCGGTCCTGGGCCTGCTCGATCGTCGCCCCGGCGGGAAGCGCCACCACGAGCGGCCGGTGGAGAGCGTCGAGCCGCCGCCGGAGCGGCCGGTCGAGCGCGTGGAAGTACGGGGCGTGGACCGCTATCACGCCGTCCTCGCGCTCCACCAGCTCCTCGAGCCGAGCAGCGGCCTCCGCCGGCGAGGCGACCTCGAGCGCGGCGGCGCCGGCGAGCCGGTAGCCGGCCGCCAGCTCACGTGTCGTCAGGACGAGCAAGCGGCTCATGCGTGCGCCTCCGGCCACAGGAGCTCGCGACGGACCACCTCAGGGTGGATGCCACGCGCGCTCGCCTCACCGAGGAGCCGTAGGTTCCGCGCCTCGGACTGCTTGGCGGCGGCGAACGCAATAGGCACGTCGAGCGTCAGCGGATCGCCCATGCGGAACAGCGCGGCCGCGTCGACGATGCGGCGCCGCTCGAGATCGCGTTCCAGCAGCGGGAGGTCGCCGCTCGCGGCCCAACGCTCCAGCGGCGCTTGCCAGCCACTGCCGGCGATGCGCGGGAGCGCGCTGATCGCCGCGACCGGCGCGGGGGCGCGCACGGCCGCCGCGAATCCGGCGACCGGGGCGAACCCGCCCGGAAGCAGCGTACCCTCCGGCGACACGTCGACTGCGGCGCCCGACATCCGGGCATCGCGCAGGCGCAGCGCGACCACGAGGTTGCGCTCGTCGATTGCCCGCCGCGCGAACCGCAGCAGCGTCCGGGCCTCCCGCCCGGCGGACGCGAGCGTGGCGGTGACACGCGTGGCGTGGGCGGCGAGGACCGCTTGCTCGAGCGCCGCGAGGTTCCTCGTGCGTTCGTACTCGCCGAGCGCCGCACGCAGTGCGCCGGCCTGCTCGGTGACCGGTGTCCCGCGCGCGAGCAGGTCGACCGCACCGGCGAGCTCGGGGCCGCGGAGGATCTCGCGAGCCAGCGGTTCGACCAGCCAGCCCATGGGCAGCAGCGCACCGAGCGCCTCGTCGGCGGGACGCTCGGTGCCCGCCCGGGCGCGCAGCATGAGGACGACGTTCTGGAGGTCGAAGCGCGAGAGCATCAGGTTGACGAGCTCGCGGGCCCGATCGGCATAGAAGCCGCGCATCTCCTCCAGCGAGCGGCCGAGGTGAGCTCGGATGGTCTTGTGGAGCCGACGCAGTGCCGCCTGGTCGCGCGCCCGCTCGACATCGGGCCCGTATGGGGTCCGCTGGAGGGCAGCGAGGAGACCATCGATGTCGTCGCCGAGAAGGCCCTCGTAGTCCGCGGCGTCCAGAAGCTCCGCGCGCCGCGCGTGCAGACGCGTGTTGCCGTAGGCGAAGTCGCTCATGTGAACCTCTGAGCGAGGCGCTCGCGGAGCAGCAGCCCGGCGTTGGCGAGGCGCTCCTCGAGCGTGTCCCGGACTACCCGGCCGTCATCACTCGCCAGCTCGACGCCGCCCCAGGTGTCGAGCGTCGGCTCGACGCGGAGGCCGCCGGCAACCCCGCCGGCGAGGTCGGCATCGCGCGGGTCGACGCGGAGCTCGGAGGCAGCCGGCAGGGCGGCCCGGCTCTCGGCCACGAGCGCGTGGAAGAGCTCGGGGTAGCTGCTGGTCTCGCGCACGGCCGCGAGCTGTGCCCGGATGCCGGTGAGCAGCGACACGAACGCCTCCTCGCGCGCCGAGCGAATGGTGGCGGCGGCATCGAGGCGCGCGAGGGCGCGCTCGTGGGCGGCCGCGGCGCGGCCCTCGGC
>JBOGXS010000251.1:0-8067 GCA_050693815.1 Thermoleophilaceae bacterium
CGATCGACAGGTCGACTCCCGGTCCGAAGAGGACGGGGTCGTGGAGCACCAGCCGCATGCCGCTCGGACGGCGCGAGGTGCGAACCGGTCGACCCCGCTCGTCCCCGCTTCGCTCCACGTGTCGACGGGGGCCGGCGCTGGCCCAAACCATCTCGCCGTCCGCGAGCCGAGAGGCGAGGGCGGCGCGCCTGGCTTGAGCCGTGGCCAGTCGCTCGCGGATCGCCCTGCCCCCATCGACTCGCGTCGCCGGCCGCCGCTCGAGCTCCACGACGAGCGCCTCCGCCTCCGTGAGCGCCCGGTCGAGTCTATCCAGCAACCCCTTCCGATCACTCCGCTCGCCCCCCAGGCGCCCGGTCCGAGCGATCAGCCGCTCAGCTCGCGCAACTGCTTTCGAGGCGTCTACCAGCAGCCGCGCGGGAGACCGGTCGGGCCGGTCGTAGCGCGAGGGACTGCCGGGCCCCCCGTCGCGGCTTCGGCGACGCGTGGAGCCCCCGTCTGGGCTTTCGCGCAGCTGCCACACCGTGCGCGGCGGGCCGCGCATCCAGGCGCGAGCCCGGTCCCAGAGGTTGCGCAGGGCGTGTCGGGCTGAGGGGATGCTCGCCGCCGTCAGGCCCGCGCCCGCAACGAGGACCGCGACCGTGCCGGCGAGGCCCGGCATGCCGAGCGCCTGCGCGGCCGTCTCGGCGAGCGTCGCGTCGTTGCTCCACGGTGCCGGGATGAAGGCGCCGAGCGTCGCGGTGGGGCCGCCGCGGCCCCGGCTGTCGCCCTCGCCCTCGTCGGGAGGCGGGTCGCCTCCCACCAGCGCCACGTAGGTGCGTACGCGCCCGTGGGCGTCGTAGTCGGTGAAGCTGGCGACCGGGAGCCCGGCACCCGTGACGTCCCACACGGTCGCGTCGACGCCGCGGCGGCGGAACGCCTCTACGACCCGCTCGGGGGCGATGAGCTGACGGACGCCGGTGAAGGCGTAGAGCCCGCGCAGCACGCCGACGACGAAGTCGCGCACCGCGTCCTGTCCGAGAAGGACGGTCGCGGGCTTGAGCTGCCCGAAGTCGGCCGGCTCCGCCGCGAGATCCACCAGCCGGACGAACAGGCCGCCGAAGATCAGAGTCTCACCCGGGAAGACCTCGGCCAGCTGGTCGGATGGGATCGGCAACTGGCTGGGAACCGTCAGGCTCCCGACGCGGGCCGACTCGTCGGTGACGCGCAGCACGTACGTGCCGTTGGACGAGTCGTGGTCGCGTACGTAGATGCGCCCGACATCGATGACGAGCTCGGCGTGATCGCGGGAGACCGAGCGGTCGGGCAGGTAGACGTCGACTTCCCCCTCCATCCGCCCGATCCGGTTGCCGGTGTCGCCACGGAGAGCCAGGAGGTCGCCGAGCGGCAGCACGATGAGGGCGAAACGCGTAGCGGCGTCGCCTCGGCTGATGGGAGATAGTCCCGTCGGCCTCGGTGTGGCGAAGCCCTTCCGCAGGCCCGCCGGCAAGCCCGCCTCCTCCATCGCCGCGACCGTCGCCCGGTAGTCGTATGGGACCTCGTGCAGCGTCGCGGTCTCCGCCTCGAGGTCCACCAGCAGCCACCGTGCGGTCCGCGCGTTCACCCTGCCCGGGGCGAGCGGCACCCGGCCCGCAGAGATGTCGACGGGCGAGCCGTCGGCGAGCGCCAGCGCCTCCGGCTCGCCGCCCGGACGAGACTGCACGTACGCGGCCGGCTCGGGGGGCTGCCCCACCAGGCCGATCCGGACGTCACGGGGCAGGAAGTAGAAGGCGTCGGCCGGGGTCAGTAGATCCGAGATGCCCCACATGCCCGGCCCCAAGCCCGGACTCACGTGGTAGAGCGCCACGCCGGCGTGGCGCTCGTCGAACCGCGGGAGCCCGCGAAGCCAGACCCGGTTCTCGCCGCTGAGCTGCGACTCGGTCCAGGCCACGGCCCGCCTGACGTACTGGTGCAGCTGGCTCGTGAGCGACAACGGATCGTCCTTGTCCCCTTCGAGCAGCGCCTGGTCCGGCACGCCAGCGACACTCACGGCCGCACGCTCGCGCAACAGGTCCAGCACCTCGTTCGGGCTCGCCGCGCCGCCGATCGAATGACCGCCGTTCCAGATCTCGACGTCGCCGGCCACCGCGGCGATGTCGTCCAGGACGGCCCGCAGCGCCTCGAGATTGCCCTCGGCGTTCGCGAGCACCGCGATGCGTGAAGGCGGTCGCCGGCCTCCGGACTGGCGTGCGCCACCGGAGATTCGGAAGGTGACGGGCGCCTCGCCTGCGACGAGGATCCAGTCGCCGTCGGCCAGCGAGATCCATTCTGTCGAGGTGAACGGGTCGTCGTTGACCAGAAGGTCGAAGCGAGCGTCGGCGAGTCGCACCGACCAGGTCCCCCCCTCCTGACGCAGCTCGGCGACGCGGGCCGGGAAGCCCTCCCCCAACATGTCGAGGCCCTCGATCAGGGGCCAGCCAGCCGTCGTGGCTACGAGCTCGGTCGCCCTGACCTCCACGCGAGCGGGCACGGTCGAGGGCGACGCCTGGCGCCGACCAACGGCCCGCCCGCGGGCGGCATCGAGGCGCTCGTTGAGCTGTCGCTCGTCCCGTGGGTCTTGGCCGCGCAGGCGAGCCATCTCATGGCGGCCGGCGGCAGCCGGCAGGTCCCTGTCGAAGGGGGCGAGCTGCCGCTGCTCGTTCGCCGCGTCCCGGAGCGCCACCACCGTGCCGAGCCGGCCCCCGCCGTCCTCCGGCAGCGCGAACATCCGCACGCCTTCGCCGACGCCTTCGCCGACGATGCGGTCGACCACGACTCGGTCGACGAGCAGCAGCTCGACCTCGGCGGGATCGAGCTTGTAGAAGCCGAACCCGTCGTCGCCCGGGGGCCCGCGCTCCCTGTGCAACTCGACGCCCGCCGGCGCGCGACCCGCACGCGCCTCGTCCCGGAGCTTCCCGAGCACGCCCGCAAGCGCCTTGATCTCGTCGGAGGTCTTCGGCTGCTCGGACCATGTGCCGTCCTGGGGCCCGGCGGGGCCGCGTTCACGCGGGACGCGGCGCCGGTAGCCGGGCAGCAGGTCGCGCGCGAGGCGGGCGTGCTCTGCCGTGATCGCGACGTAGACCGACAGCAGGCGGAATACGGCGAAGGCCTGGATGTTCCAGTCGGCCATCCAGGCCCCGGAGCCGGCGGCCTCTGCGTGCCGGTCCGCTTCGGCGGCGAGTCCCTCGATCCGCTCGGGCACCGCCGCCCCCTCGGCAGCCTCCAGCAACCGCGCCTGCATCTCCTCGCGCGTCTGCTCGCGCTGGCGCGCATCGCGGCCGAACGTCTCGCTCAGGGCGCGCATGGCACGCTGGAGCTGCCGCAGGTCCTCCGGGGCCACGGGCGGGAGTCGCCGGGCCGACACGGGCTGGTGGTCTCCCGGCTGCTCCATCCGGCCGGCGAGCTCGGCTGCCCGCGTGGCGGCCTCGCCCACCTTCTGCGCCAGGGTCGCGTAGCCGGCGCCGGCGCCATCTCGCCCGAGCCTCCCGGCGATCCTGTTCATCTGCTCGGCCCATCCGTGCGCACCCCGCACCGCCCGCTCGAGGTGCACGAGCAGCTCGTAGTGCGCGCGCTCGATCTCGGTCTCAACCCATGCGAGGTAGTCCTCGAGCCAGGCCAGCACCCGCGGCTTCAGGTCCAGTCCGTAGTCCAGCCTGGGCGAATCGGTCTTCTCCTTGCTCAGGAGCGTCTTCTCGAACAGATGCTGCGCTGCGGCGAGCTCCCGGAGCCGTGCGTACGTCTCGTCGGCCGAGGTCTGCTCGGGGCGGGGCTCGAGCTCCCACAGACGGGCGTCGAGAGCGCCGTAATCGTGCTGCTCGAGCGCCTTCACGTAGCCCGAGATCCACCACGGACCCTTCTCGAGCCGGGTCAGATGGCTTTCGATCTGCGCCCTATGAGCCTCGAGCTCGGCGTAGATGGCGGCAAGCTTCGCTCGCCGGTCTCGGATCTGCGCACGGTGCCATCTGGGCAGCAGCCGGGCCGGCGGGCGGGCGATGATCGTCCGGCCGGCGAGCACACGCTCCAGGTAGGTCTCCACCACCTGCTCCCGCAGCTCGGCGGCATTTTGCAGCCCACCCCCCAGCCACCGCGGCAGAGCGTCGGCCCGCCGCTTGAGCGGCGCCACGTGCTGCTCGAGCAGCTCGCGCGCGAATGCCACCTGGATCTCCAGCGCCAGGTTGATGAGTACGGCGGTCGTCTCCCAGCGCTGGTGGTAGGCCCGGCGCCAGCGCCGGCGGCGGCCCGCCTGGTCGCTCCGGGGATCCTCCCCCGGGACCAGCCTCGCCGGCGCGGGCAGCAGCAGCCTTGCGTGCCAGGTCCGGCCCAGCATCCGCCAGTCGGGGTGCACGCCCTGCAGTGCCCGGACCAGCGCCAGCTCCTGCTCGAGCACCTCCAAGAGTGTCTCCTGCGCGCGGGCCGCCCGGCGCGCGGCGCCCAGCCGCCGGCCCCTCGGATAACGCTCGAAGTCATCCGCCTCTCCGGGCATGCGCGCCTCCCCGTAGCGTCCGTCCCGAAGGCGCACCTGCAGGACGTACAGCACGCTGACCAGCGCGAGCGGACCGACCACGCCCCACGGGCTGGTCGGGGAGACGAACCACAGCTGCACGGTGCCCAGCACGCCGAGCACCGCCTGCACCATCGGGTTGCGGGCCTTGCGCCTGAACTCCCGCCAGCCGACGTTCGCCTCGGCGTAGGCGTTGACCATCAGCCGAAGCGCGGCCACGCCGGGCGCCGAACGCTCCAGCCGACCCTCCAAGCCGGCTTTGCGGGCGTGCGCGCGAGTCTCGGCCCGCTGCGCGTGGAGCAGCCTTCGCACCCAGCGCGCGATGCCCTCCATCGCCAGGTTGACCGCCAGCTGCGCGCCCGCCGTGACCGTCAGCTGGAAGCCCAGGACGCCGAGCCAGTCCATCGCGTCGACCGGGTTCACGACGGGGTCGCCGAACGCCGCGAGCGCGACTACGCCAATGCCCGCGCCGACCGTTGCGCGGCCGAGCCGCGCCGCCCAGTCCGGGCGGTATCTCTTCACGAAGCTGCTTCCCGCCGTTCCAACCGCCACGGCGATCCAGGTGGCGGCCTCTCCGAGACCGCCCGGCTCGATCAAGACGGAAAGCCCCGCGCCGACGGCGAGCCCCAGCCCGGCGGCCACGACCTTGCGGGCGCGCCCCGACCTCGCAAGCAGAGACCGCTGCTCTGTCACGCGGGAGTAGCTGGCGAGAGTGGCGTCCACAGCGCCAAAGGCCGCCAGGCCCAGGCCGGCGGCGAGGATGGCCTCGCCGACCCCGGTCTCCGGGAAGAACGCCGGCGCCTGCACGCCGCCGAAGATGAGCAGGGTCAAGCCGAAGGTGGCCGCCGCCGCCCTGTGAGCCTTCCTCCTCACTTCGAGCCGATCGTTCATCGTGCCGGCTCGACGGGTGTCCAGGCGGTTGAGGATCCAGCGCCAGACACTCGCCGCCGACAGCGTCGCCGCCACGAGTGGGTAGACCCAGGGCCGGACGTTCACGCCCTCGGCGGTCAGCCACGCAAGCCCACCGAGCGTCGCGGTCCAGCCCAGCACCGCGAGCTCGGCGGCGGGCCTGCGCAATCGGCCCGGCGGCTCCGGCGGGGCATGGAGAATCAGGGGGCGGATGTCGGAGCCGAGTGCCTTGAGCGGCCCTGCCGCGGCTCGCACCAAGTGGCGCGTAAGCACATGACGCAGCAGTGCACGCTGCGAGTCGAGCTCGCGCCTCGCCGCCTGACCGAGCCGCGACCACAAGCCCGCGCGCTCGGCCCGCCGCCGGTCCGCCGCCGCGCGGCGCAGCGCCACGAGGTAGTACTTCCCAGCCTCCGTGCTGCGCCTGTCTGCCCACTTGACGCGCACTCGCTCGGGAAGCGCCTGCTCGCCGGTCGCCTCGCTGATCTCCCTGTCGAGATAGCGGACCCAGACGGCCTCGGAGCGGGTGCTCCTGGTGTCGATCCACGCCTCCCAGAGGTGCTTGGATAGGTCCGCGACCTCGGCAGCCAGCCCGAGCTCCGGGAGCCTGCGCGCGACCGCGGACACGAAGCGCCTGAGGGCCTTCTTGTCGAGCGCCCGGTAGCTCACGTTCCCCAGGTCGAGCGCGGCCGCCAGCCCGTCCCGGTCGACGTCGCGCAGGTCGGTCGTCCTGAACCTGTCCCGCTCGGAGGCTGCCGGCCCGGCGGACTCCGCCAGCCGGGCGATCCAGACGCGCTCCCGGCGGGCGAGTCGGGCGGCGCTCCATTGCTGGTCTACGTGCTTGAGCAGCCGCCCGGCCCAGCGCTCCAGCTCGAGCTCCCTGAGCCTCCGGGTGACGGCGTGGCGAAAGCGCCCAAACTCGCCCTCGTCGAGTGCCCTGTAGTTCACGTTCCCCAGATCGAGCACCGCGGCCAGCCCGTTCGAATCGATGTCGCGGAGATCGTCCGTCCAGAAGCTGTCCCTCTCGGGGGGGCCGCCCTCGAAGTCGCGGGGCCGGGTGTTCTCCGCCAGCCAGCGGATCCAGGCGTCCTCCTGGCGAAGGCGCCCGGCGGCCTTCCTGCGCTTGTTCATGTGACCCAACAGGCCCTCGACCTGGTCCCCCAGTCCGAGCTCCCAGAGCCTGGCGGCCACGTCGCCCTGGAACCTCGCGAAGTCCGTGTCGTCGTCGAGCAGGCGGTAGTCCAGGGGCTCCAGACCGAGCGCCTCCGTCAGCCGCTTGCCCCCATCGCCGACATGGAACCCCCACAAGCGGCCACCCTGTTCGAGCTCGGCCTGCTCGACCTCGCCCGTTCGCGCGGCCCGCGCCCGCCGGAGCTGAGCCACGCTCCTCTGCACCTTCCTGTACCGACGGATCCAGAACATCACGGCCGCGCTGACCGGCACCAACGTCAGGGTGGAGGCGACTTGCCCGGAGAGCCACGAGTCGCGCGCCAAGGGAAGCTGCAGCGTGGCGAAGCCGAAGATCAGAGCGCTGGCACCCCACCTCAGGCCCGACGCGTGGGAGACGCCCATCGAGGCCACCGCTCTGTGCCACCTGCCGGCGGCGATGTAAGGGGCTCCGGCCTTGGGCCCGGCCCTGCGGGCGGCATGCTGAGCCCGGCGCCAGGGGTCGGGAGTGATCCGCCGCCACGCACGCACGTGCCACGGCTGCTCGGCTTGGGGCGCCGACGCGACCTGCTCCGCCTCGGGGGCCGGCTCAGCGGACTCGGGGGCGGACCTGGGCCTGGGCGCGAGAGGCACCGGGGCCTCGCCGTCCCACTGATGCCGCTTGGAGACGCGCCCCTTGCGCTTCAGGCTGAGCGCGATCCGCTTGCGGAGGGCGACGACCAGCTCGGGAGTCTCCAGCGCGATCACCCCGGCCAGCAGGTACTTCGCCAGCTCCACCAGGTAGGCGTCCCATGTGGGCGGTGTCGACGAGAATCCAAGCGGCGTATCGGTGACCGCCGCGATCAGCGAGAACGCGCCGATGTTCAGCGCGGCGCCCAGCAGCACGCCGACCGCTCGCGTCGCGGACTCCATGGGGGCGTAGCGAGCCGCGCGCAGGGCGAGGCCCACCTGCCAGCCGATCGTGGGCACCGCCGCCACCAGGAATCTGCCGACGTTGCCGGCCAGGCTGCTCGGCAGGAACTGGCCCAGCGCCGCGAGCCCGGTGGCGAAGCCGGCGACGCCCCCGCCCACGATCCGGTCGGTCCGCCTGGCCTCACTGCCCAGGAAGACCATGACCGCCACCACGCTGAAGGCGAGCGTCACGCCGAGGTAGAAGAGCCGGCCGGAGACCCCGCGGCCCGTGGGCGCGGGCGGGCCGCGGATGTCGGGCTCCACGCGCTCGATGATCCGGTCGATCTCTTCGAGGTCCTTGCGGGCATCTTCGAGGGGGTCGGTGGGCGGCGCCGGCTCGCCCGTGGGCGGCTGGGAGCCGGTAGGGGGCGCCGGCTCGCCCGAGGGGGGCGCCGGCTCGCCCAAGGGGGGCGGCTGCGTCCCCAGCGGCTGGGCGTATGCCACCAGCACGGGCCGGCCCGGCTCCGCGCCGGAGGCCGGTACCGGCAGGCCGGTGGGGCGCGGCTCGCCGGGCGGCGGGCCGGTCG
>JBOGXS010000252.1:0-5100 GCA_050693815.1 Thermoleophilaceae bacterium
CCTGAAGCGAGCCGCGCTGGTGCTCAACGTGTCCGATCGCTGGCCGGCGTCGGCGGTCGAGCTCGGTGCGCTGCGGGACCGGCGCGCGATCGAGCTGGCCGAGCGGCTCGAGCGCTGGTGCTACCGCCACGCCGCTGCGATCGCCGTGCCCACGGCCGGCCTCGAGGCCGCTCTGAGCGCCCTGCCGGCGGCGGGCGGCAAGGTCCACCGGCTCGGTCCGGCGGTCGACACGGCGCTGTTTTGCCCCGCCGCGCCGCCGCCCGGCGGCGATCGGCCGCTGCGAGTCGTCTACGCCGGGACGGTTGGGCTCGCCCAGGGTCTCGACACGCTCGTCGAGGCCGCGCGCATCGCGGGCCCCGAGGCGGTGGAGGTGCGGGTCGCGGGCGACGGCGCCGAGGCCCCAGCCCTACGTGCGCGGCTCGGCCGTGAGCGGGCGCCCAACGTGCGGTTGCTCGGCACGGTCCCGTACGAGCGGGTGCCGGACCTCTACGGATGGGCCGACACGGCCGCCGTGCTGCTGCGCGACCGCCCGATCTTCCGGGGCGCGCTTCCCACGAAGATGCTCGAGGCGATGGCCCGAGCCCGGCCGCTGGTGCTGAGCGCCCGCGGGGAGGCGGCGCAGCTGGTCGAGACCCATGGGGCGGGAGTCGTGGTCGCGCCCGAGGATCCGCGGGCACTCGCCGAGGCGCTGCTCGAGCTCGCCCGCGACCGGGCGCGCCTCGCGGGCATGGGCGCGGCTGCCCGGCGCTGCGCCGAGCGGTACGACTGGGCGGCCACGGCGGACCGCTGGCACGCCCTGCTCGGCGCCGTGCAGTAGTCGGCACCGGTCGATCGACCGCCTTGCCGTAGCCGCAAGGCGATCCCGCCGAGGCGAGCCGATCGAGGCGCCGAGCTTGGCAGGGGTTCCCGAGTACCTCAGGAGCGGCCGCGTCAGGGTCTCGTCGAAGAGCAGCAGGCTGAACCTGTCGGTTCTCCTCGTCGTCCGGTGTGGGCATCTCGTACGGGGTCGGTCGCGCTGCTGGTTTCTTGATGCGGCGCCGCTCCCGGGACTGGGTTGCCTACGGCGAGATGAAGTCTGACGCTCGCGTGTCGGCACCCGTGAGGATCGTGCGCGCGACGAGGTGTGGGTCGCCCCACATCGGGCTGTGACCGCAGCCGGGGAGCGTGACGACGCGGGTATGCTCGGGCAGCTCGTCGCGCCGGCGGGCCTTGGCGGGGATCAGCCGCTCCTTGTCGCCCCAGGCTACGGTCACGGGCACGTTGATGTCGTGGCCGTCGCGGAAGCGGTCGCGTCGGGTTGCGGCGAGGTGTGCATCGAAGGTAGGCGTCCGCGCATAGGTGCGGGCCATGTCGATCGCCGCCTCCGCCGGCATCTGTCGGGGTCTTGAGCAAGAGCAGAGGCTCGCCCGCTCCGCGGCGCTCGAACGCAATGCCCAGGACCTTCTCCTCGGCCATCTCTCCCTAACGCTCCCTAGAGCCGCCGGCGCGCCCGGTCACTCGGCTCGGGACGAGTGCGAGCGGCCAGGGCGGCACTGTCCGGCAAGGGCTCCCCCCGCGGCGCGAGTGTCTTCGAGCTGGGTTGGAGCGCGGCGGACGCGCCGGGACTCACTCGGACTGACCGGCAACGACGAGGAGGATGTACGGTGATGATGATGAGCGAGACGCTGCGCCTGACGATCCGCTACCAGGAAGGCGAGGAAGGCTGGATCGTGGCCTCGATCCCGCAGATGCCCGGCGCGTTGAGCCAGGGGCGCACGCGGGAGGAGGCGCGTGCGAACGTGCTCGACGCGCTACGCCTGCTGCTCAGCCCCGAGCCGGGCGAGCGCGGCGAGAGCGAGTCGCTCGAGCTCACGATCGGCTCTTGAAGCGGCGCGCGCCGGAGCGGCACCTGCGCGATCAGGGCTGCCGGCTGATCGACGAGGGCGGCAACCACACGCGCTGGGCGGGGCCGGCCGGCCGGCGCAGCGCCGTGCCACGACACCGCGAGATCGACTTCGCGCTGGCCCGCGCGATCTGCAAGCAGCTGGAGATCGCGCCGCCGACCGGCGCGCGCTGAGCCAACCGGCGCGACGCACCAAAAGAGCAGCGTCTGGCAGCCCGCGGGCGCCGCCCGTCCGGGCCGGCGCGTGGCCGCGCGCGCTCGCGCCACGCCTTGACCGAAGTCGGCGAGGCGACGACGCTCGCCGCGATCTGGGTGTTGGACGTCCAGCCCCGGCCGTCCAGGAGCACATCCAGGTCATGCGCCGCTCCGGCCTCGCTGCTGGCGGCGGACCCGAACACTCGACCGGCCGTAGGAAACGGCGTGCCCGACGCGGCATTGAGGGCAGGGAGGAGGGCTACCTGGACGGGATGGCAGGTGCGCCGAAGAAGCCGGCTCGGCACAGAGGACCCTGGGGGGGACCGCGTAAACAATCTCGCAATCGCGTACCGGACTGCGCAACAGCGTGTAAGATTGCGCTATGGACGTCGCTCGCCCGTATGCCGTCTTGACCGACGCTCTCGAAAGCGAGGTCCTCCGCGTCCTCGCGGGAACTACGCTGCCGATCAGCGGGCGCCACGTCCACCGTCTCGCTCACCGCGGGTCGGATCGAGGAATCCAGTACGCCCTAAACCGTCTGGTCGACCAGGGCCTGGTGTCTGCGCAGGAAGCTCCGCCCGCAATCTTGTACACCCTCAACCGCGATCATCTTGCCGCGCCGATCGCCGAGGCACTCGCGGAGCTCCGCATGACGTTCATCGAGCGTATGCGGGAGGCACTCGCGCAGTGGGCGGTGCCGGCCGAGCACGCGTCGCTGTTCGGCTCCGCCGCCCGCGCGGATGGCGACACGCTGAGCGACATCGACCTCGTGCTGGTCCGTCCCGGCGAGGTGGCGACCGAGGACCCTCGCTGGCGCGCCCAGGTCGATGGCCTAGCCGACGCGGTGGGCCGCTGGACCGGCAACCGGGCCAGCCTTGTAGAGCTGTCCCCTGAGGATGTGCTGCGTCTAAGCGAGGAGCGGGCCCCGATCATCGACGAGCTGACTCGAGACGCCATCACGCTTGCCGGCCAGAGTTTCCGCGAGCTCGCAGGGCGTTGAGGTGAACCCGCCCACCAGCAAGACTCGGACCGAGCCATGCACTGCCGGTCAAGCCCGCAAGCGATTGGCCGACGCCATCAAGTTCCTGGAGGTTGCGGAACTGGTGGACGACGAGCCCATCCACGTATCGACGGGCGTCTCGGCATCGCTGGCCGTGCTCGCCGGGATCGCCGCCGCAGACGCTGCCTGTTGCGCCGCGCACGGGCGGCGCTCGCGTGGCGACCGCCACGAGGATGCCGCGAAGCTCATTTCCCGTGTCCAGCCGGGCGGGAAGACGGCCGCCGTGACCTTCGGTCGCCTATTGCGCGTGAAGGACGACGCGCAGTACGGGCTGATGAGCGTTCGCCCCCCGGCTCGCGACACGGCTCTGAGGCACGCTCGGAAGCTCGTGGACTTTGCGGCGCGGATCGTGGAAGCCACTCGGTAGTGTCGGCATCACCGGGCTCGAGGCCTGCGATCAGTTGGGGCGTGACGGCACGAGGCTCGCTGGGCACCTGAAGGGTCTACGTCCGATCTCGGCCGCGCCGCCTTCGCAGAGGCGTTCGCGTTCCTCGCTGATCCAGATCGGCTTGCTGGGCCGATTGGGACACGCAGCGCCCGCGCGCTCAGCCCAGCGCCCACAGCAGCATGGACGCCGGCACGAGGGTGTATCGCTCGCCTGGCTGGAGCAGATCTCGTGTAGCCATGACCACCGGACGCCCTGGGGGGGCTCGTGCGGCGCGGCCTCAGCGCTGATCAGCGCCGTAGAACCCCTCGCGGTCCACGAGGGAGGCGAGCACCATCACGAGCTCGCGGCCGCGGCGGGCGGGGGCAGTCCAATCACCTGGACCTTCGCCCCCCGCCTGATGCGTCGCCGCGGCGACCCCGCGCGCGGTCACGCAACCCGCGTGGTGCGGCTTCGCGTAGAGGGTGTACGACTAATGTCGGCCTGCAGGTGTCGCATGGACGCTGAAGGCCGGCTCATGGCTCAGCTGACCGGCGGTCGCTGGTGGCGCACCGATTCAAAGCGTGCAAAGTCGCGATCGAGGGTGACGACCTCGCAGCTGTGCTCTGCCGCGACCGCGGCGATCACTGCGTCGCCGACGAGGTCGCCGAGCGCGTCGGCTTCGTCGCAGAGCGTGCGCAGAAGCGCGAGATGGCGCGGTCCGCGAGCGATCGGGAGGTGCAGGGGTTGTGCACACGTCGCCTCGATGAACGCGAACGCCTCCGCGCGAGGCGTCGGCACCTCGAAGATCCTGCGGTTGGTCGCAAGACGCAGGAACGACGCCCACACGAGCATCGGGACCGCGAACCGCTCGTCGCCCGCGAGCATCTCGTCGAACCAGCGACGCACGGAGGCGTGGTGAGGGTGGTCGTCGCGGTGCGCGGCGAGCACGACGTTGACGTCGAGGAGGAGCACCGGCTAACGCCGGTCATCGAGTTCGACGCCGTCGTCGAGCGCCTCGGACAGCGCTCGATTCGAGGCGAGGTCGATGCCCGGCCGCGGACCCGTCCCGCCGCGGAACACCGGGACGGCAGGTGCGTCGCCCGGTGCGCCGACCTCACTGAGCTCGCGCTGCAGGGCCGCGTCGACGACCTGTCCGAGCGTCTGGCCGCGCTCGCGCGCCCGGCGCTTCGCCGCGGCCAGAAGCTCGTCGGAGATCGACACTGTGGTGCGCATGATGCTCACTCTAGCGCATCAGCCGCATCATTAGATGCCCGGACCTCGACGCCGACGGCGGTTGCAGCACGCGCGAGGGCCGGCGAGCTGCTTGCTCGAGCGTGCGCCGCGCGTACTCGGTCAGTGAGACTCCCTCGAGCGCGGCCCGCGCCTTCAGGACGCGATGAAGTGTCTTAGGGGCAGATGGGCAGCGGCGCGCAGCCGCCGCCACCACCGCCACCGCCACCACCGCCACCACCGCCACCGCCGGGCGGAGGCGTCGGAGACGGAGCGGGAGAGGCCGGCGGAGCGGGTGCCGAGGGAGGCGGGGCCGGAGCCGGCGGCAGAGGGATCAGCGGACCGGCGCCCGGAGCCCCGCCGGTG
>JBOGXS010000253.1:0-2835 GCA_050693815.1 Thermoleophilaceae bacterium
CCACGGACGTGGGCGGCCGGCGACAGGTCGTGCGCAGGACCGTCACCCTGCGGGTGCTTCCGGCGATCGCCCGCGTCGGTCGTGGACGGGTCGCCGCGCTGGTGGTCTTCCCGCCGGAGGCGCGCCGCGACCGCAGGACCGTCGTGACCCTCACGCGCGGAGGCGCTCGCCTCGGCCGCTCCCGCGCAAAAACGGCGCCGGGGAGGGCCCGTACGGTGCGGATCCCGCTGACGCGCAGGGGCCGGCGCCTCGCTGCCCGGGAGCGCCTACGGGCTCGGCTCACCGTGGTGGTCGCAGGACCGGCAGGCGAGCGGCTCGCCTCGTCTCGGCGGGTCACGCTCGTCCGGTGACCGCACGGCCCGAGGCCCGCTCGGCGCCGCCTCGAAGCGGATCGTCACGACCAGGTGCCGCGAGGTGATCGACCACGAGCGCATCCAGACGACCGAGGCGAAGGCCAAGGCCGTCAAGCCAGAGCTGGAGCGGCTGATCACGCTCGCCAAGAAGGGCGACGGCCACTCCCGCCGGCTGGCGATGGCCCGGCTCGGGCAGGACAAGTTCGTGGTCTACAAGCTGTTCGAGGAGATCGCCCCGCGCTACGCGGGGCGCGAGGGGGGCTACACGCGGATCCTGAAGCTGGGCCCGCGCAAGTCGGACTCCAGCGAGATGGTCTTCCTCGAGCTGGTCTAGCTGCCTCGACGCCGGGCTCCGCCGCCAGCGAACCGCCTGCGCTTGCCGGGGCCGCGGCGGGTACCGTCCTGGTCTGGTGTTGCGTGGCGACCCTTGGGCAGGACGGCTCCCCAGGTCGCGGCAGCGCTGCGACCCGGAGGCCGAGAAGCGGATCGCGCGCGTGCGACCTGATGTGGAGCACGCTTCAGATCGCGAACTCCGCCCACAGGGGGCGGTGGTCCGACAGGTGGTAGCGCACGTAGCCGAGGAACTGGCTGAGTGAGCGCTCCTCGAAGAGGTCGCTGAAGACCGCGTTGTCGAAGTCGAACACGTCCACGCGGTTGGCGAACTCGGAGGTCTCGCCCGGGAAGAAGGCGACCTGGTCGTAGTGCTTGTGCCCGTCGAGGCTCGAGCCTCCCACCGCGCTCTTGTGGGCCGGCAGCTCGAGGCCGCGCGAGGTGAGGGTGCTGTAGATCGGGTCGGCCTCCGACAGCTCCGGCAGGTTGAAGTCGCCGAGCGCCACGATGTCGCGCACGTAGGCGTTCGGACTGCGACGGCGGAGGTCGCACCAGCGCGCGACGGCGAACGCCTCGAGCATGCGCCGCTCGATGTCCTCGCGGTCGCTGTCGGAGCCGAAGAAGAGGTGGACGTTGACGAGCTCGACGCTGAAGCGCCCCGCCCGGAAGGTGCCCAGGTAGGGCCCGCGATCGAAGCCGCGGAACTCCTGGGAGACGCCCTTCAGCTTGATGTGGCGCAGGTCGCTCGGTGGGATCGAGAGCCGGTCCGTCTGCTCGAGCGGATCGACCTTCGCGCCGTCGTAGAGGAAGGCCGTGCGCTCGCGGTTTCCACCGGCCTCGGAGACCTGCATGCGCCACCGGGGCGGCAGCTGCTCCAGGACCCCGCGGATGCCGGCCAGCCTGTCGTTCGCCTCCTGGATGGCGACCAGGTCGAACCATCCGACGATCTCGGCGATGAGCTCGTGGTCCGCCTCGGTGCGCTCCTGCACCCCGAGGTTGGCCACGTTCCAGGTGGCGAGGAGGAGGCGGTCGTCGCGCTTGGCGGGGATGTCGCGCCTGTCGCGGTGAGCGCGCAGCCCGCGCAGCTGCGCCGCCACGTCGTAGTCGTAGGAGAAGCGCGGCTTGGGGAAGGGGGGCAGGTCAGCCTCCCGCGGGTGCGACGAAGTCCCGCAGCCGCTCGCGGCCCTCGCCCGGGATCGGCTCACCGTGGGCCAGCAGCAAGTGCTTGAACTCGAGCTGCTCGCCGAGGCGGGTGAGGCCCGCGCGAATGCCGCGGCTCTCGGCCTGGGGGTCGTCCATGTACCGGTCGGGGACCAGGGCGAGCTCGTCGCCGTAGCCCATCACCGTGTCCGCGATCGCGAGCGCATCCAGGCTCGGGATGTGCATCGCGCAGTCGTCGGGCCAGAGCTCGGTCACCTGATAGGGCGTGATGGCTCCGCCCGCGAGCGGCTCCTCGAAGTCGTAGGGCTCGACGGGGTCGTCCTCGTCGAACTCGTGCAGGCCGACGCGCGGCACCCGCACGGGCGCGTCGAAGCGCTCGTGCGCGGCGCGGATGTCGCGCTTGTGGTGGCGGTTCGTGAGGACGATCTCGGCGACCCCGTCGACCTCGTCGGGCACGGCGAGAGGGTCGAGGAGGACGCTCAGGTCGGGAAGCCAGTACGAGCTGACCTCGAGGCCGTGCTTCGGGTGCTTGGCGGTCCAGTGGCGGATGCCGGGCGTGATCTCGTTCACAGAACAGCACGCTACTCCGTCCGCGCGCACGCGGCCGAGCCGACGAATCGATCCGCTGCGCACTCGGCCGAGCCGAGTGCTTGCGGCACAGCCTTGCGCCACGGCTGCAACAAACCTTGCAGCGTGCAGGACTTTCGCCTGGTAGAAAGACGGCCTCGCACGCCGAATCGCCGCGACTCCGTGTCCGGCGAGCGGGGGAACCGATGCGGCCGCCGTGGCCGCGGGGGCGAATCGCCGGCTGGCGCCGTTGGCGCCATCGCCGGGGTAGCGCATGTGCGCGAGCCCGTCAGCTCACCTCGCAGGCGTGGGTCCAGACATGCGACGCATCGCCGCCCGACAGCCGTTCCTGCTCGCCGCCCTGCTGTGCGCGTTCACGCTGCCCGCCGGCGGGGAGGCGCTCGCCCAGCAGGCGGCGCAGGCC
>JBOGXS010000254.1:0-8036 GCA_050693815.1 Thermoleophilaceae bacterium
GCCTTGAGGTCGAGCAACTCGTCACCCGCGGGGTCGCCGACCGCCGCCGGCGGCGCCGCAGGCGCCAATGGCGCAGGCTCGCCGCTTGCGGCCGATACGCCGCCGCCGTCGCTCGGCGCGCCGCTCCTCGCGGGATCGCCGGCCCGCACCGGGGCGTCGTCCCGCTGCGGCCCGCCGGAGCCCTTCTCGTCGCCGACCTTGTCGAGGACGGTCAGCACCGGTGAGCTCTGGCCGGTCACCGCGGCGCCTCCCTCCACGACCGACAGCCCGGCGAACAGGGCCATGAAGGCGGTGGCGTAGCCCCTCCTGACGGCCGGAACGCCAGGCAGGAGGGGAAGCCGGTCGATCAGCGCACGCCTCTCCCGAAGGCGCGCGACAACCTCGCGCTCGGGCCGCAGGCTCGAATGCTCGGCAGCCGTGACCGGGCGCCGGGCATGGGAGCGCGCCCGGCGCGGAATTGGGCCGGTGTCCAGCAGGTCCTCGGAGACGTCGACGGCCGGGTCAGCCGGAGGCATGTAGCGGCGCAGGCTCTGCGCCTTGAGGCGCATGAACGGCACAGCCGGCTTCTCCCGTGCGCGCTTCGAGAGTGCGGCCCACGTGTCGTCGGTCGTGTAGCTCGTCCGCCCTTGACGGGTGGCGAGCGGGGGCGGAAGAGCCTCGGCCTCGGCGGATGCCGCGTGGCTCGTCTCCACGGCGGCGCTCCGCGCGTCGGCCTTCTCCTCCCCGCCGTCGCTCGCGGGGTCGACGCTGGCTACGGCGCCGTCCAGCAGGTCCGTCAGGTACTCGGTGCAGGAGCGGCACTCGCGCACGTGGCGCTCCAGCGCGAAGGCCTGCTCGATCGAGAGCAGCCCGGCAGCGAAGGCCGCCATCTCGGCCCGGTTCACGTGGCTCGTGTACTCGCCGCCGAGAGTCGACTCCACCTGGCCCAAGAGCCATTGCACGCACCGCGTGTAGTAGTCGCGATCGATCCCGAGCTCAGTCTCGATCTCGCTTGGATCCATTCCGTGGTGGAACCGCAGCGTGCCGGCCGCGAGCACGTAGTCGAGGCCTCTCTCGAGACGGGGTCCAGGACCCTGCGCCGGTTCGTCCGCGGCCGCGGGCTCGCGTCGAGCGGGCTCGGCTCGAGCGGACCTCTCATCCTCGCCGTCCGCCGTCAGGATGCTCGGGGCGCCTGACCCGTCGGAGGAGGCGCTGGGGAGCACGGAGCCGGCCGTGCCCAGCACGGCGCGCTCCTCCACCCCCCGCTGCAGCTCCGCCTCGAACGCCTCGAAGAACTCGCGCTCGTCACGCGCCACGCTCGCGGCGAGCGACACCGCGGCGGAGCAGAGGGACTCCAGCTCGCCGTCCGGCAGCTCCGGATGCTTCGCCCGTGCCCGGGCGACGGCCTCCTGGACCCACGCCATGGCGTCGGGCTCAGCCGCTTCGGGTCCGTGGTCAGTCTCGGACAGCGTTCCCTCTCCTTGCCTCTCAGCCTCCGGTTGGTGGCACGGCTAGCCGCCCGACTACGCGGCTAGCCGCCACCGGCTTATAGCGGCGATTTCGTCCCCCATCGGGGGTCGGTCGTCAGGTTGAGGGGAACCACCTACACGAGTTGATGCCAACGGCGCCTGCCACACTCGGATCTGATCCATGCTCCCGCGAGATTCGATGTCGAGGATCGAGGCGCCAACCACCCGCGACCGACCGACCCTGCCTCCGGGCATGGTGCTGCGCCAGCCCGAGCTCGGCGACGTGCCGATCGTCTACGACCGCCAGCGCCGCAGGGCCGTCCCTCAGCTCCAGGCGCGCGACCTCGAGATCATGCGCGCCCTCTGGCGTTACGACTTCCTCACCACGTCGCAGATCGGGTTCGAGTGGTGGGCCGGCCGCCATCCGTCTCGACCTCAGATCCGGCTGGCCGAGCTGAGCGGTGCCGGCCTGCTCGCCCGCTTTCGCCCGATCGTCCGCCGCGGCACGCACCAATGGATCTACCAGCTCGCTCGCGACGGCTTCCGCGCCGCGCAGCGGCACGAGGGACCCGACGGCACCTACGTCGACGAGGGGGAGCGCTGGAGCGACCGCTGGGCGGTGGACATGCGCAGGGTGCAGCACCAGCTGAGGGCCAGCGGATGGATGCTGGCGTACCGCCACCTGCTCGGAGCGGCGGCGATCGACTGGCTCGGCTCGCGCGAGGCCCGGGCGGTGCCCGAGAGCGACGACGGCGAGGGCGCGGGCGTCGCTCCGGACGCCGCTCTGCTGATCGAGCTCGACCCGCGCGGTGCGCCGCTGGAGCTGCTGGTCGAGCTGGCCCGCGAGGAACGGCCGGCCCGTCTGGCCGAGCGTCTGCGCCGCTATGCCGGCCTGCTGAGCGGGGGCTGGCAGGCGGTGCTCCGACCGCGGCGCGCGGAGCGCCCGCCGGCCGTCGTGTTCGTGGCCCGGGGCTACCGCGACGTCGATCGGCTGCTCCGCGCCGCGGACGGCGAGCTCGTCGGCGACTCCGCCGGCGAGGCCGAGGCCGGCATGCGAGAGCGCGTGCTGTTCTGCGCCGAGCCCGACCTGCACACCGGAAGCCTGCGTGCGTGGGTGCTTCCGCCCGATCCCCCGGCGGCGCGTTCGTCGCGGGAGTTCCGGGCACGCGAGGTCAGGCTTCCGGGCCGCGGCTGACGGCCCTCGCGCCGGGCCGGAGTCGTGCTTCCCGGGGCTGAGGCCTCTCGAATTCCTAGAGCTCGCAGCCGGCGGCGATCTCGTCCAGGCGCGCACGGTCCACCGCCAACCGGGCGAAGTCGGAGTCGGAGAGGTCACCGAGAGCCTCGACGACGCAGTCGATGGCCGCGACCTCGTAGTCCCCGGACTCCTCCCGAAGCTCCGTGCGATATACGTTGAGCACGGCATTCCTGTCGCAGTCCAGCGCGAGCTCCACGTACGCGACCGGGTCGTCCATCAAGCAGCCTCCGGAAACCGCGAGCATGGCCTTCGCGGTCGAGCTCGAGGATGTCCAGAAGCCGGTCGACCTTCCACTCCCCGCCGTCCTCGACCAGGCGGAGGGCGACCGTGGAGCCGTCCAGACCGCCGCCCTCGAGGCGCGCACGAGCTGTCGCCTCGCCGCCCTCGACCTCGATCCCGGACACCGCCACCCCGCTCGCGGTGCTCACCCCGGTCGCCACCGATCGCCTGCAGCCGGCGATCGCGGCCTCCCCGGGGAGACCGCTCACCTGCTCCATGTAGGCCAGCGTCCGGAGCTCCGGGCAGTCGCGAGGGTCGGTGCTCGTGGCGACGGCCTCGATCGCCCAGGTGATCTGCGTGTCGTCGTCAGGAGGGGTCAGCGCGGCAACGGCGGTCACCCCCAGCACCGCCGCCAAGACTCCCGTCGCGATCCATCGCCACCGCATCGTGGCCTGAGCGTAGGGGCCGGCTCCCAGCCCATGATTCAGATCCGTGATTGCCCTCGTGCGCATCCGAAATCAGCGATCAGGAGCGCGTGCCCTGTGCTACTACACGTCCCGACATGCGGCAGGGCGGAGCCACGGAGGAGCTCATCGGCCGTCAGCGCGAGCTCGAGGTGATCGAGGCTGCGCTCGCCGAGCTGGACCAGGGCCGCTGCGTCTGGCTCGGCTTCATCGGGGAGCCCGGGATCGGCAAGACACGGCTGTTGCGCGAGCTATGCCACCGTGCCGGCGAAGGTTCGCTTCTGCTCGCCGGTCGAGGCACCGAGTTCGAGCGGGAGGTGCCGTTCGCGGTGGCAATCGACGCGCTCGATCGTCACCTGGGCACCTTGCCGGCAGCCGTCCTCGAGGACCTCGGCGGGGAGCGGCTCTCCGAGCTGGTGGCCGTCTTTCCCTCGCTGGCGGGCATCGAAGCCGAGCCGTCCGGGAGGCTGCATGTGGAACGCTTCCGTCTCCACGATGCGGTGCGTGCGCTGCTCGAGCGGCTCGCCGCTCGCGGGCCCGTGCTGCTCGTGCTCGACGACGTGCACTGGGCCGACGAGGCCTCGGTCGAGCTGCTCAACCACCTCCTGCGGCGCCGACCCGACGCGGCGCTTCTGATCGCCCTCGCCTATCGCCCGGGCCAGGCATCCCGCAGGCTGCAGACCGCGCTCGCCCGAGGGGAGCTCATAGAGATCAGGCCACGGCGGCTGACCGAGGAGCAGGCCGGCCGGCTGCTCGGCACGGACCTGCAACCGGCCACGCGGCGCGCCCTCTACCGGGAGACGGGCGGGAACCCGTTCTACCTGGAGGAGCTGGCCAGGGCGCTGCGCTCGCGACCGCGCGAGCCGGGGACGGACGAGTTGCGTCTCGGGGTGACCCCCGGCGTGCGCGCGACGCTCGACGAGGAGCTGCTCAGCCTGACCCGCGATGCACGCGTCCTGCTGCAGGCGGCTGCCGTGACCGGCGAGCCCTTCGAGCCCGGGCTGGCTCGTGCGGTGGCGGACCTCTCGGAGGGCCAGTCGCGTGACGCGATCGGGGAGCTGCTCGCGCGTGAGCTGGTCCACCCGGCGCGCGACCCGCCGAAGCTCGCCTTCCGCCATCCGATCCTGCGTCGCGCCGTCTACGAGTCGGCCGGCGAGGGCTGGCGAATCGAGGCCCACGGACGTGCGGCGGCGGTGCTCGCGGGGCGCAAGGACGCGCTCGCCACACGGGCCCATCACCTCGAGCTCTCGGCGGCGCCGGGAGACGAGGAAGCCGTCGCCGTCCTGCACGAGGCCAGCAGGGCGAGCGAGCGCGCCCCGGCCGCGGCGGCCCGCTGGCTCGAGGCGGCGCTGCGGCTGCTCCCCGCGAACGAGCGCGACCGCCGGCTGCGGCTGCTCGTCTCGCTCGCCACCGCCCGCGGCGCGATCGGCTCGATCCGGGAGAGCCAAGCGGCGCTCTCGGAGGCGCTCGAGCTGGTCCCGGCGCAGCGCGCCGCCACGAGCCCCGACGCCGCGATCCTGCGCGGCCAGATCCTGGGAGCGATCGCCGGGCTCGACCACATGCAGGCTCGGCGGGGCGACGCGCGGGCGCTGCTCGAGCAGGCGCTCCGTGACCTGGACGACGAGCGCTCCGCGCTTGCGGGGGTGCTACGGATCGAGCTGGCGGTTCATCACTGGTTCGCCGGCGAGTTGGAGGCCACGGCGGCGAACGCGCGCCAGGCGCTACACGCGGCGGAGGGGCTCGGCAACCGGGTGATGCGAGCCGAGACGTTGGTGCTGCTCGCCCTCGGCGAGTACAGCCGGGGCGCCACCGCCGAGGGGGTGCGGTGGATGGACGAGGCGGAGCGCGCGGTCGACTCGCTCTCGGAGTCGGATCTCAGTCGCCGCGTGCGCGTGCTTCTGTGCCTCGGACACGCGAGCTCTGTGCTCGAGCGAGTCGACACGGGTGCCTCCGCCCTCGAGCGGGGCTTGAAGATCGCGCGCGCGACCGGGCAGTCCCAGTGGTTCGTCCCCCTCCAGGTGTACATGAGCATCATGCGCATTCTCCAGGGCCGGCTCGGCGAAGCGGAGGAAGCGGCGGCTTCGGCGTTCGAGGCGGCGAGCCTGCTCGACAACCCGCACTCGCTCATGCTCGGGTGGACGATGCGCTCGTGGCTCGCGCGGCTGAAGGGAGACCTTTCGGGCGCCGTGCACGCGGCCGAGCGAGCGCTCCAGCTGGTGAGCGGCCTGCGTTCGGCGTTCCAGTGGCTTCCCGGCTGCCATCTGGGCGCCGCGCTGATGGAGGCCGGGCAGACCGAGCGCGGCAGGCGCGAGCTCCTGGCGGGCGCGGGAGGACCGGAGCTTTCCTCGATCGAGCCCACCTTCAGGGCGCAGTGGTACGAGATCCTGGCGCACGGCGAGCGCGCCGGCGGCAGGGTGGACGAAGCGGAGCGGTGGGTCGCTCGCAGCGAGGCGGCCGCCGAGCGCTTCGCAGCGCCGGCGCGCACCGCCAGGGCCCTGCGCGGACGGGCGGCCGTGCTGCTCGCCCGCGGCGATCACGCCGGCGCCATCGAGCCGGCCGGGGACGCTGCCGCGCGCTTCCGGCGCCAGGCGCACCCGCTCGATGCGGCGCGCTGCGGCGTTCTCCTCGGCCAGGCTCTCCACCGGCTCGGCGAGCGCGATCGCGCGTTGGCAGAGCTCGAATGCGCGCACACGATCCTCGACGAGTGCGGCGCCCTTCGCTACCGCGACGCGGCGGCCCGCGAGCTGCGGCTGCTCGGCCGACGGGTGGCGCACTGCTCGCCGCCGCGCGGCACCAGGAAGGGCGTCCTCGGTCTGCTGAGCGGGCGCGAGCGGCAAGTGGCTGAGCTGGTCGCCGCCGGACGGACCAACGGCGAGATCGCCGACGAGCTCTTCGTGAGCACGAAGACGGTCGAGACCTACCTCTCCCGCGCGTTCGGCAAGCTCGGCGTCTCCTCCCGGGCCGCCGTGGCCGGAACGGTCGAGAGGGCGCGCGCGGATGGGTAGGGCCCCGGCGCCACGGACCGGGGGCGGGGACACCGCTGATGCTCCGGGGACACCGCTGATGCTCGGAGGACACCGCTGATGCTCGGAGTCTCCCCGCGCGTGAAGCTCGCGACGCTGGTGAGCCGCGCTGGCGAGGCTCCGGAGGAGCCGCTCAGTCACCGACCGTGAGGGCGGCCTTGATTCGCCGCTCGACCTCGGCCTCGGCGGCGTCCATGGCTTGCTGCACGATCTGCTCGGTGTCCACGGCGGGCGGAGGCGGCGGCGTGGGCTCCGCGGCGGGCGGAGGGGGAGGCGGAGGCGGCGGCGTGAACTCCGCGGCGGGCGGAGGGGGTGCGGCTGGCTCGGGAGGAGGCGGCAGCGCAAGGGGCTCCGGCGCGGGCGCGCCGGCGGCCGTTGTGCCCGATCCTCCAGCGACGTCGGCCGAGGTCGACTCGAGGCCGTACCGAGTCAACTCGGCATTCGCGACATCCATCGTCTGCCCTAAGGCCCAGTTGGCGAAGCTCGAAACCGGGTCGAATATCCAACTCGCCCGTGATTCGGGCCTGACATCGCTGGGCTTCACCTCATCCAGGGCCACCTGCTCGCCGGAGGGCGTCTCGGGTGCCGCGGGCGCCTCGGTACGATCCCGCTCGGGTGCCGCGGGCGCCTGGCCGCCGTGCGGCGGGGGCTCCGGAGCTTCTCGCTCGCGTGCCGGCGGCGGCAGCTCTCGACGCCGCTCACGCTGCTCGGGGGGCCGCTTCGGCTTGCCGCTGTGAGTTTCGGGCGCCTTCCGGTTGCCGGGAGCTCCAGCCCTCGGCGCTGTCGGCTGCTCGGGCTCGGTGTCAGCACGATCGCTGCGATCGCCCTCGGGCGCGGCGACCGCGCGATCGCCCTCGGGCGCGGCGACCGCGCGATCGCCATCGGGCGCGGCGACCGCGCGATCGCCATCGGGCTTGGGTACTCTCGGCGAACGGACAGGCGCCTGCGAGGTGGCGTTCCTGTCCCGAGCGCCGGGGGCGTCCGGAACGGCGAGGGGGCCGGGCACGTCCGACTGCGGGCTCGCGGGCGCGGGGACCTCTCCGCGCCGGCTGCCTCCCCCCACGTCGGAGGGCTGAGGCGGGAGCTGGGCAACCTGCGGCGGCTGCTGCGGCGGCGCAGGAGGTGTCGCGGCCGCCTGGCCGGGCGCGTCGCGGAGCGCCTCGGCGACCCGCACGAGGACGCGTGGATCGCGGGCCGAGGCACGCCAGCCGGGGCTCAGCTCGAGCAAGCCGCTCGCCGAGTCGCCGCCCTGCGTCGGTGCCGCGGGAGCGTGCCGCGGCGTCCCTGGCCCGCCGCTAGCCGCGGGGCCGGCACCCGAGCCATCCGGCACGTCGCCGCTCGCCCGATCGCCGGCTCGCGCCAGGTCGCCGTCGCCCCTCTCCCGGCCGCCTGGGTCTTCGTCGTCGCCCAGCGCGTCGAGCGCGCTCAACGTCGGCGAGCTCGACCCGGTGACCGCTGCGCCGCCCTCGACCACGGACAGGCCGGCCAGCAGGGTCATCAACGCCGTCGCGTAGCCCTTTCGCGCACCCGCGCCGGCACGCCCCAGAGCAAGCCGCTCGATCAGCGCCCGTCTCTGCTGAAACCGCGCGGCCACCGGGCCTTGGGGCCGCCGGTGCGAAGGCTCGGC
>JBOGXS010000255.1:0-13143 GCA_050693815.1 Thermoleophilaceae bacterium
GCCGCCGACCGCCGCGCGGCGCGCCGCACCGCCGGGCACCGGACCGCCGAGCGGAGCATGCGCGGGGACGGCCCCCGCGCCGGAGGCGCCGGTTCCCCCACCTCGGCCTCGCATCTCGCGGCCGCCGTGGCCCGCTATGCCGTGCCTTCCCGGCATTCCGGCCCCGAGTCCGCCTCGGTCGCCGCCACGAGCGGCCTCGACGAGGCGCCCGCCCGTCCCGGGAATGGACCCGATCTGCCCTCCTCCTCGACCTTCGGCGGCGCGACGGCCTCCGGCCTCTCCAGCGCCCTTCTGCTCGGCGGTCTCGCCGTGCTGGTCGGCGCGCTTCGGCTCGCCGGTCCGCGCCTGCGCCGCCATATCTGCTTCGCGTCGGCCGCGTGCGGGCCGGCGGCTTTCGTCCCAGTGCTCGAGCGGCCCGGCTAGCCCTCCCCCGGGTTCGCCATCAGCCGGGGTGCGCCCCGGCCGCAGTGCCACTCGACACGACGAAGGAGACCAGTCATGAGACGCAACGCTCTCGCGCTGGGTGCGAGCATGCTCGCCCTTGCGCTGACAGCGGGCCCCGCCGCGGCGCAGTCGGTCGGTTCACAGACGACCACCGACTCCACCGGCACGGCCCAGGTAGGCCCCACCGAGGTGAACGCCCCGGTGCGGGTGCTGAGCGACGGCAACAACGAGGCGCCCTCGGCAACGGTCGGAGGCCCGCAGACCACGGGCGACTCCGAGGGTTCGGCCCAGGTGGGCCCGACCCAGGTGAACGCTCCCGTCCGCGTGCTGAGCGACGGCGAGAACGGCTCGTCCGGTGGCGGCTCGGGCACGCAGACGACGGGCGATTCGACGGGCACGGCCCAGGCCGGACCGGTCGGCGTGAACGCGCCGATCCGGGTGGCCAGCGACGGCGACGACGAGGGGTCGGCCGGCGGCTCGGCCGCGGGCCCGCAGACGACCACGGACTCGACGGGCACCGCCCAGGCGGGTCCGGCTCGCGTGCACGCCCCCGTGCGGGTGCTGAGCGACGGCGAGAACGGCTCGTCGAGCACCGCCGCGGGCGGCCCGCAGGCGACCGACGACTCGGAGCTGACCGTGCAGCTCGGTCCGCTCCAGGTCGACGTCCCGGTCCGCGTGGCCAGCGACGGCGACAACGAGGGATCGACCGGCGGCGGCGGCGGTGACCAGACCGTCACCGACTCGACCGCCACCGGCCAGGTCGGCCCCGTCATCGCCAACGCGCCCACACGGGTGATCAGTGACGGCGACAACGAGGGATCGACCGGCGGCGGCGACGGCGACCAGACCGTCACCGACTCCACGGGCACGGTCCAGGTGAACCCCGCCCAGGTGGACGCCCCGGTGCGGGTGATCAGCGAGGGGAACGACGGCGGCCAGGAGGCGCCGTCCGCCGCGACGCCCCCCGCGGCTGACGCGCCGGCTGACTCCGGTGTGGCAGAGGAGGCCGATCGAGGCTCCCGCGCGAAGGCCGAGCCAGCTCCGACGACGCCCGTCACGGATGTCCTCGACGAGGGACGCTCCGGCGGCAACGTCGCCGAGGGCGAGCCGGCCGCCGCGGTGCTGGGCGCCGAGGCCGACAGGCTGCCATTCACCGGCCTTGGCCTGGTGGCGATGCTGGTGCTGGGGCTGATCATGCTCCTGAACGGGCTCGCGCTCCGGCGCTGGGGCCGGGAGCGGCGCTGACGGCCACGAGGGCCGGGGCTGCGCGGAGGGGGTGCTCCGCGCGGCCCGGCCCGCCGGCCGAGGACCGTTCCGACGCTACGAGGGGAGCTCGGTGAGGAGGACGACGCTGCCGAACACGAATGCGACCACCGCCACCGCCCCGACCACGCGCGGCGACGGGCCGCCGTGGACGCCGGTCTCGTGCACGACCGCGTGGCCCCTTCCGCGGGCGATCAGCCAGCGGTTCACGGGCAGCGCGATGTATGTCGAACCGGCGCGGTCCCCGTCGGTGATCGGCATCATCCGGCTCGATGGGGCGCAGGGGCACCATGACGATCGCACGCGTCGTCGGCGCCGTTGCATGCGTCGCGACCGCCGCGGTCGGCCTGCCGGCCTCCGCGGCTGCTGCGGCACCGCCGCCCGAGCTGCCCGATCCCAGCTTCCAGAGCGTCTCGGAGGAGGTGCTCATCCCGATGGACGACGGGGTGATGCTCGCGGCGACGGTCAGGCGCCCGTCGGTCGACGGGCAGACGCCGCTGCCCGGGCGGTTCCCGGTCGTGGTGGGAATGACGCCGTACAGCCGAAACGGGGTGTGCGGCTGCTATCCGCCGGACTTCTGGGCCACCCGGGGCATGGTGGGAGCGGTCGTCGACGTCCGCGGCACGGGCGGCAGCGGAGGCAGCCTCGAGGGCAACTTCTTCTCGCCCCGCGAGGCGCGCGACAGCCACGCCGTGATCGAGTACCTCGGCACGCAGCCGTACTCGACGGGCAAGGTGGGGATGGCCGGCGGCTCGTACGTGGGCATTACGCAGTACCTTGCCGCCGAGCAGCAGCCGCCCCACCTGGCGGCGATCGTCCCGCAGGTCGCGATCAGCGACCTCTACCGCGAAGGCTTCGCCCACGGGGGAATCCCCAACCTCCTGTTCGACGCGCAGTACGTGGCCGTCCAGGGAGTGCCCGGTGCGGCCGGGGGAAACAACGATCCGTTCCTGCTCGAGCAGACGCTGAGGGCAAAGCTCGGGCAGGGCGCGATCGGGACCACCGCCTTCGACTACCTCGAGCGACCCAACGACGACCAGTTCTACCGCGACCGGTCGCCGATCTACAGGGCCGGCGACATCCAGGTTCCGGTGCTGATCATCGGCGGCTGGCGCGACGGGCTGTCGGCGCGCGGCGGGCTGTCGGCGCGCGGCGGGCCGGAGATGTACCAGGCACTGGCCCCCCGCCGCGGGGTCGAGACGCGGCTCTACATGGATCCCTGCACCCACAAGGGCTGCGGACCGCCGTTCGCCCCCTTCACCGACCCGCCCTCCCAGTACGACGTAGCGGCCCTGGCCTTCGAGTTTCTCGACAGGCACCTGCGAGGGACCCCGGCTCCGGAGCGTCCCCGCGTCGAGTACTACCTCCAGGGCGCGAACGAGCACGTGAGCGCCGACCGCTGGCCGCCCGTGGGCGGCTCCGAGCGCCTCGAGCTGCGCCCGGACGGCCTGGGCGCCGACGACCGACACCCGCCCGGTCCCGGCGAGGAGACGGCTCAGTACGTGACCAACCCCGCCGCCGGCTTCAGCCTCGCCTTCAACAAGTACGGGACGGTCGCCGCGACGCCCTACGTGCCAACGGACCAGCGCCTCGAGGGACCCCACGGCCTCACCTTCCGCACCCCGGCCCTCGCACGGCCACTCGACCTGGTCGGCCCGACCGCGCTGCACCTGGTCGCGGCCTCCACGGCGCCCGACACCGACTGGTACGCGAAGCTCTCTGACGTGGCGCCCGACGGCAGCGAGTCGATCATCACCGAGGGCTCGCTGCGGGCGTCCCACCGCGCCCTGGATCCCGCCAAGAGCACGCCGACGCGGCCGTACCACCCCCACGTCGATCCGAGGCCGATCGAGCCGAACCGCTTCTACGAGTACGACATCGAGATCTGGCCGACCGCCTACCGGCTCGCACGCGGGCACCGGCTGCAGCTGCGGCTGACCTCGAGCGACCTGCCCACTCACATGCCCGGCTCGATCGCCTTCGACCGCGACCGGCCCCAGGACGCCCGCATCGACCTGCTCCCGCCGGCGATCAACACCGTGCGCTTCGACGGCAGCTTCCTGACGCTGCCGGGCGGCGCCGGCGCGAGCTTCGAGGAGGCGAGCCGGCGGCGACAGCCCGCGGCCGAGCGGGGTCGCGGCGAGCGCCGGCGAAACCGCGGCGGCCGGGAGAACGCCAACGCGGACCGCCAGGACAGCCGGGACGACGAGACAGGCTCGGTCGCGACGGCGGACGGAGGCTCCCTGCCGTTCACCGGATTGGCGCTCGGCGGGCTGCTCCTCACCGGCGCGATGCTGCTGGCGGCCGGGACCGACCTGCGCCGGCGGCTCGGCCGCCGCTAGCCCCGAGGCGCCATGAGGGTCAGGGTCAGGGTCACGGTCAGCGCCGGCGCTGCGGTACGCGGCGCTGGGGCGGCGAGTGGAGGGTGTCGCCGTCCGGGCTTGCGAGCCGGCGCTCGAGGTCAGTGAGGGCGTCGATCAGGTCGGGGGCCTCGAAGGCGCGGTTACGCCGCCCGACCGTTGTCTGCTTGAGCACGCCCGCGTCAACGAGACGCGGGATCGCCTCGTTGACGGCCTGTTCGCTGCGGCCGATCAGTGCCGCCGCACTCTGGACGGTGATGACCGGCGCGCCGGGCAGCGCGTTGAGAAGGATGTCCACCGCCGAGTTGGCCCGGACTTTGCCGAGCGGCTCGCGCCAACCGGCCTGCACCTTGGCTATCCCCTGCTCGTAGGTTTCCGCATCCGCCACCGCGCGAGTCATGGCCGCGCCGAACAGCCCGATCCAGTAGTCGAGGCCGTCGATGGCCTCCTGCGATGAAGCTTCGGGGCGGTAGCGGGTTGCGTTTAGGCCGTTCACATAGTCCTTCGACCACGTCGCAAGCACCAGCGACACGGGCGGAACAAGGACCGGAGCGAGACCTCGCCGGCGGAGGATCACGTGGATCAGGGCGCGGCCCGTGCGCCCATTGCCGTCGATGAACGGGTGGATGGTCTCGAACTGCGCGTGCCCGAGGGCCGCCTGCGCTACCGCCGGCAGCTCGTCGTCGTTGCAGAACTCGCACAGGTCCTCGAGCAGGTCGCGCACGTGCTCCCATGGCGGCGGGACGAAGGCCGCGGAGCAGGGGTTGTGTGAGCTGCCACCGATCCAGTTCTGCTGCTTGCGGAGCTTGCCGGCGTGCTGTTCGAGTCTCGTCCCGGTCAGCAACCGTTCGTGGATCTCGAGCAGGTGCTCGACTGTGATCTGTTCGACGTCGGCTGGGGAGTCGACCGCCCACCGCATAGCCTCGATGTTGTTGAGAACCTCGGTCGCCGTGACGTCGGACGCATCCTCCCCCAGGCCGGCGGCAACCTGTGCCTTGAGCAGCCGTCGGGCGCCTACTTCCAGGCCTTCGATCCTCGATGACGCCACCGCCTCGGCGCGGAGCAGCAGCCGGGCAACTGCCTCCGCGTCCACCAGACTGCGCGTCTCACGGTTGAGACGCTCGACTGCGCGCTCGGCGTCGGCCACGTCGGCGGCGGTCGCGCCGCTCAAGGAGATCCCCCGCCCGACGAGCCGGTCTGGTACGTAGGCTTCGTACTCGCAGCCGCGCCTATCGCGGCGCGGTAGGCCGGAGGCCGCGCTCGGGAGCCACCTAAGCTTGATCAACTCAGGCACGTAGTCAAGGTTATCAGTTAACCTTGCGTATGCTCGCAGCGTGGTCAAGCTTGCTGCCGTCGGCGTAGGCGAGACGTTTGTCGAGATCGGCGACTGCTTCGGGCCGTGCGGCCTCGGAGCCGTAGACGGCCAGCCCACGCTCTGCCCAGAAGCGCATCTGCCGCCAGTCGTGTGCCTTCTGGCAGCGGATCGCGGCCTGTCTGTACATGTCGATGACCGGGACGGCACCGAACTTGTCGTACAGGGCAGGGCGGATGCGGTCCATCTCGGCGTCGTGTTGGGCGCAGACGGCATCAAACTCGTCGAGAGCCGAGGTCAAGCGGGCCAGAGGATCCGGAGAGCGGTGCCGAGTGGACACCCGTCCGCGAGGAGTTGCTTCAGCTCGTGGAGGCTGAAGGAGCGCTCTTCGGCGAGAACGAGCGCGACGTCCTCGGGAACACCGAGCGCGGCGAAGCGCGTTCTCCGCCAGGCCTGCACGCGTTCGTCTTCCGAGGGGCGGTGCATGTCGTCGGCGTCGGCGACGACGGGAGTCGCGTCATCCGGACGCGGGTCGGGCCGGCGAGCTGCCGACCGGGGCCGTGCCGGGATCGCGGCGAGCGCGGCGGCAAAGAAGACCGGGATCGAGACGCCGAGGCTGATCTTGGCCGGGAGCTCCGGCACGGCGTCGAGGTTGAGCCCGATGATGGCTGCCAATACGAGCGCGCCGGCGAGGGTCGCAACGATTGCCCAGGGCTGCATCGAGCGGATGGCGGGAAGCTCGGACGCGGGGTGTTGGAGGGGGCCTACGGTGTTCATGCCAATGATCGTCCTCCGAACGCGCCTCCCGGACTATGGGGCTCAATGCCCAACGGGAACCGGGCGCAATCCCATTCGAAGGCCGATGGAGGACTCACCGCACGAATGCGGACCGGGGCAGCGAACTTCCCGGTCAGCCCGCGTCCAGAGACGCCTGCGCCGGCGGGTAGGTCAGGCGGCCTCGATCGATGACGGCGAATGGAGTCAATTCATGCGCCGTCGTGCCTCCGTCGGGACCGATGTGGACGACCTTCCACCCATGCACGGCCAGCGCGTCCGACACCAGGCGACGGTGGCAGCGTCACCACAGTCCCTCCGCGCACATCATCGCGGTGGTGTGCTCCGCGCCCAGGCCTTGAAGCGCCTCGAGGCCGGTCGCGAACTCGGTGCTGGCCATGTGGTCTGCGTAGCCGCGAAAGCCCTCCACGCGCCAAGCAGTGTTCGGACTATCGGGTGAGGGGCGCCGTCGTCCGCCCAGCTGCGGAAGGTGGACGTATCGGAGCCCGTGTGGGGGAAGCTCGCGGGCGAGAGCCTCGCGGTTGAACCACGGCAGGCGCCGCGAGCCTGGGTAGGTACGGACATCGGCCACTTGCTCGACCTGGTGGGCCCGCAGGAGCTGGACGAGCTCCACCAGCGGATGGGTCGAATGCCCGATGGTGAATATCTGCATCACACTGCGCCTGGTTGCCACGGGGACGGCATCAATGCAGGCGTGATGGCGTCAGGCGGTGTGCTTAGTGCACCACGTCGACCAGCCGGACGCTTCGCGAGCGCCCGTTCGGCAGATCGACTGTGACGGTCACTCCCGGTAAGGCTCCAACCAGCGCTCGTCCCACCGGGGAAGCTGCCGAGATTACGTCAGGTCCGAGCGACTGGTGCGCGCTGGTGAGCCGGTAGCGCCTGGTCGTTCCGGAGGCCAGGTCTTCGATCGAGACCGTCGACCCGATAGCAGCCGCTCCCCGCGCGGCTTCGTCGGGACCGACGACCGTGGCGCGCTCGATTCTCTGCTCGAGCGCGGCCAGGTGCGCCTCGAGGACCATCTGCTCCTCTCGGACGGCGTGGTACTCGTCGTTGTTCGAACCCTCACCGAAAGAGCGCGCCTCCCCCAGTTCCTGCGCGATCTGGAGGCGGGCGCGGCGACGCACGCGCGCGAGCTCGTTTCGGAGTTCTTCCAAGCGCGCCGCGGTCATGGGCGTGGTTCCGGCTGCATGTCCGGTTCCGCCGTTGCTCGTGGTGGAATGCTGCCCGGGCTCGCGCACGGCGGTGTCGGTTGAAAGGTGCGTGGTCATGGACCGATGGTCCTATGCGGCGGCCCGGCGAGGTATGGGTGAATGGGCCCATTCCTCCCCTTCGCGACCTGCATCGGTCGGATCGCCGCGGAGGCGGAGATGCGCAGTTGTACCCATGGTTTGCCTTCGGTTCTTCGTCGAAGCTCACTCCATGGCATCTCGAGGCCCCTATGGGGCTGGACAATGAGCAGGAGGGGACGTCCGCACGCCTCCGCGTCCTCCATACGACACCCGCTGAGACGAGCACGTCGGCCCGCCGACGACGCAGACGACGCACACCACGGAAGCGATTTCCGTTGGACTGTCACCGATAGTCTCGAGAGCGTCGAGCCGCTGACTTCGACACCACCTGCCGCAAGATCGTCATTCGGGGGGCGGGGCGCTTCCGCGCCGGAGCTCGGGAGTCAAACGCCGCCCTCGGAGACGCTGGGGCACCGTGTGTCGTTGCTGTGGTGGGTGTTCCTCGCCAACGGGGCGGTGCTCGTCGTTGCGCTGCTGCTGCTCACGTTCAGCCCGATCGAGATCGATGCCCCGATCGAGATCGGCCAGTTCGCGCTCCTCTTGGCCGGCTTCCTCCTGCTGTTGGCCTTGAACCTGGTGTTGCTGCGACGCGTCCTGTCCCCCCTGTTCAGGCTCACCGAGGTGATGAGCTCGGTCGACCCGGACAGACCGGGCCGGCGGCTGTCCGGGATCAATCCGCTCAGCTCTGAAGGCCAAGCCCTCGCCGAAGCGTTCAACTCCATGCTCGACCGGTTGGAGAGCGCGCGCCGCGAAGCGTCGCGTACCGCGCTCGCGGCGCAGGAGGGCGAGCGCCTGCGGGTCGCGCGGGAGCTGCACGACGAGATCGGGCAGACGCTGACCGCTGTGACGATCCAGGCCGAGCGGGCGGCGGACGGCGACCCGGCGCTGTCGCCCGCGGCCTTGCGTGGCGTAGCCGACTCCGTCCGCGAGAGCCTGGACGAGGTGCGCCGCATCGCCCGCGAACTGCGTCCCGAGGCGCTCGACGATCTCGGCCTCGTCAACGCGCTGATCGCGCTCTGCTCGCGCGTCGACGCCCAGGGCGGTCCCCGCGTCAGGCGAGAGCTCCAGGGAACGTTGCCGTCGCTCTCGCCGGACGTCGAGCTCGTCGTCTACCGCATCGCGCAGGAGAGCCTCACCAACGCGGTGCGTCACTCAGGCGCCCGCACCGTGACGGTTTCGCTGAAGGGCGATGCGGACACCGTGGCCCTTGCGGTCGCCGACGACGGCAAGGGGATGCCCGTGGAGCTGCCCGGAGGCACGGCCGGGATAGCGGGGATGCGGGAGCGGGCGCTTCTGGTCGGCGGCAGGCTGTCGATCAAGTCGCGGCCGGACGAGGGCACGGAGGTGCGGCTGTCGATCCCGGTCGGCAAGGAGGGCGCGTGACCGTTCCGTTGAAGACGCGCATCCTGCTCGCGGACGACCACGAGGTCGTGCGCGACGGGCTGCGCATGGTGCTCGACTCGGCGCCGGACCTCGAGGTCGTGGCCGAGGCCGGCGATGGCGCGGAGGCGGTCGAGCTGGCGCTCTCCGAGGACGTGGACCTGGCCGTGCTGGACGTGACGATGCCGCGCATGACCGGACTTCAGGCCGCGCTCGAGCTGTCGCGGCGCAAGCCGGAGCTGCGCGTGCTGATTCTGTCGATGCACGACAACGAGCAGTACTTCTTCGAGGCGCTCAAGGCGGGAGCCTCGGGCTACGTGCTCAAGTCCGTCGCGAACCGCGACCTGATCGAGGCCTGCAGGGCCACGATGCGGGGCGAGCCGTTCCTCTACCCGGCGGCCGTCAGGGCGCTGGTGCGCGACTACCTCGACCGCGCCAGCCGCGGCGAGACGACGCCCGAGGACCCGCTCAGCCCGCGCGAGCTCGAGGTCGTCAAGCTGATCGCCGAGGGGCTGACGAGCGAGGAGATCGCCGGCCAGCTGTTCATCAGCAAGAAGACGGTCGACCGCCACCGCGCCAACGTGCTCGAGAAGCTCGGCATGCGCAACCGCGTCGAGCTGACCCGCTACGCCATCCGGCGGGGCCTCGTCGTCCCCTGAACTTGGCTCACTCCTTCGGGCCGCGCGGGACCACCACCAGCGGCGATTGGGCCGAACGGACGAGCGCGCTCGAGACGCTGCCGACCAGCACGGCACGCAGCGGCCCGTATCCCCGGGACCCGACCACCAGCAGGTCAAGCTCGCCGGATTCGCGTGCCAGCAGCTCTCCGGCGTCGCCGTCCAGCAGCGTGCCGCTCGCGTCGATGTCCGAGCCAAGCTCGGACACCGCCTGAGCGAGCTCCTCCTCACATTGCCGGCGCAGGACTTCGTTGATGGACGCTGTCGGCGGTCCCCCGCCGAGTGCGAGGGTGGCCGGCAGGGTGCTCTCGTAAACGCTCAGCACACGTAACCGCGCCGATGCCCTCCGCGCCAGCGCGGCCGCCCACGCGAGGGCGCGACGCGACTCCTGCGAACCGTCGAACCCGCACCCCACCGTCTCGATCCCGTGTTCGGCGGCCGTGTAGCCTGCCGGGGCGATTGCGACCGGGGCTGACGCTCCGGAGAGCAGGCGTTCGCCCGTCCCGCCGATGAGCACACGGCCGACGCGCGATCGGTGCGACGAGCCGACGACGATCAGCGTGGCTCGTTCCGCCTCGGCAAGCGCATGCAGCCCCGCCGCGGGTGAGTCTCCCGCGACGAGCTGCATCCGGCGCTCGGGCACGGAGGGCAGATGCTCACGGATCTGCTCGAAAGTCGACTCGGCGAGTTCCTTCTCCAGTCGCTCGTACTCCCCCTCTGCGAACAGGCTCGACAGCTGCCGGAAGGGATGGACGTGCGCGATGACCACCCGGCGCTCGAGCGCGGGCCCGAGCAGGTCAGCAAGGGCCAGCGCCTCGGCCGAGCGCTCTGAGCCCTCGACGCCGACGATGACCGGCCCGCCGTCGGATTGGTCGTCGAGCATGGCTAGGCCGCCCGGCGATGGTCGCCGGCCTGTCGGGTTGCCGCATCGCGTCGCGGCAGAGGCACGGTCTGGTTGCGCTCGTCGTCTGCGGCGTCGCCCGAGTCCGCTCGTCCTTCGGCGGGCTCGCTGTAGTCGGACATGGCGGCGAGGACCGCGCCGGCCAGCAGGGCGATCGCGAGAAGCAGGCTCAGCAGCGCCAGAGCGAGTACCCAGACGGCTCGTGTCAGGCCAAGCAGCAAGACCGGGGTGACCACCAGAGCGAGCGACACCACGCTGACTATCAGCAGAGCGGGATAGCCGGCGGCCTCCGCCCGTCGGTGGAAGTCGAGGAAGGGATTGTCTCGCATGGTCGGGTCTCTCGGAGTCGACATTCGGTCGCCTCCCATGCTCGTCGCCCGGGGCTCGCGCGCCAATGCGCACAAACGACCATCCCAGGTGGCGCTGTCCCATCTGAGCCCGGCGGGATGCACCCTGACACCCATTGCCTGCGGCCCGGATGGAGTCGACCATTGACCCATGGTTCAACTCGCGATCCGCTGCCACCCTCGTGTGCCAGTGTCCGCCGACGAGCTCGAGCATTGGCTCGAGCGGCAGGTGCAGGAACTGCGGGTTGAGGCGCCGCACGCGACCGTGCGGCTGTCGCGTCTCACGCAGGGAGGGCCGAACGCCGACCTCGAGATCGGCTGGCTGGTCGAGCTCGAGTTGGACGAGGGCGAGCCGTTGCTCGCCGGGCATCGGCTCGCCGACGCCATGAGAGACATGCGGCTGCTCGGCCTCCAGCCGACGCTGCTGGCCCCACGCAAGGCTCTTACGAACGGACGAGCAGCGTGAACGCCCCGGGAACCATTCAAGCTGCCGATCCGTTTTCGCACGCGCCTGACATCGACTCACACAACTGGCTGCGGGAACTCTCGGGCGCGGGACGCGAGCGCGACGACGCCATCGAGCGCCTACATGCGCTGCTGCTGCGCGCCGCCCGCGCCGAGGTGGCTCGGCGGCGAACGGCCGCAGACGTCGGCTCGGCCGACCTCGACGATCTCGCCGTGCAGGCGGCGGACGACGCGCTCGTCGCAGTGCTGAGGAAGCTGCACACCTTCCGCGGCGTGAGCCGCTTCACGACCTGGGCCTACAAGTTCGCCCTGCTAGAGGCCGCCGTGAGGCTGCGCCGACGCCCATGGATCGGGCGCGAGTTGCCACTCGAGGCCGACGGCTGGGCACAGCTGCCCGACGAGCGAGGACCGTCCCCCGCCGGCCAGGCGGAGTCCTCCGAGCTCATCCACGCCGTGCAGAACGCGATCGCCGAGGAGCTGACCCCGCACCAACGCGCGGTGCTGGTCGCGCTGACGCTCAACGACGTGCCGATCGACGTGCTCGCGGAGCGGCGAGGCTCGACACGCGGCGCCCTCTACAAGACCCTCCACGACGGCCGGCGCAAGCTACGCGCGCGGCTGGCGAAGGACGGGCTCTCGACTACTGAACCGAGGAATGACCATGATTGATTTCAGCCTCACCGAAGAGCAAGAGGACATGCGCGAGATGGCGCATGACTTCGCCGAGAAGGAGATCCGGCCCGTCGCGTGGGACTACGACCGCGACGCAAGCTGGCCGCAGCAGATCATCGAGAAGGCCTGGCGGGTGGGGCTGATGAACTCGCAGCTGCCCGAGCGCTACGGCGGCGCGGGCGCCTCGTATCTGGACGGCGTCCTGATCGGCGAGGAGCTCGCCTGGGGCTGCGCCGCGATCGCAACCACGCTCGGCATCAACGAGCTCGCGGCAACGCCGGTGCTGCTGGCCGGCTCGGAGCGAATCAAGGCCAAGTACCTCGGCATGCTCGCCGAGGAGCCGAAGCTGGCCTCCTTCTGCCTGACCGAGCCGGATGCCGGCTCGGACGTGTCGGCAATGCGCACCACCGCCGTGCGCAAGGGCGACAAGTACGCCATCAACGGGTCGAAGGTGTTCATCAGCAACGGCGGCTACGCCGACTGGTACACGGTCTACGCCAAGACCGACAAGGACGCCGGCCACCGCGGCATCTCCGCCTTCCTGGTCCCCCGCGACGAGACCGTCAGCGTCGACAAGCACGAGGACAAGCTGGGCCTGCGCGCCTCGAACACCGCGGCGATCAGCTTCAACGAGACCGAGGTTCCGGCCCAGCATCTGCTCGGCGAGGAGAACCACGGCTTCAAGCTGGCGATGATGACGCTCGACCGTAGCCGCCCCGGCGTCGCGGCGATGGCGACCGGCATTGCCCGCGCCGCCTTCGAGTTCGCCACCGACTACTCGAAAGAGCGGGTCCAGTTCGGCGTCCCGATCGCCATGCACCAGGCGATCCAGTTCATGATCGCCGACATGGCCACCAAGATCGAGGCCGCCCGCCTGCTGGCCCACAAGTCGGCGGTGCTGCTCGATCAGGGGCAGCGGAACACGCTCGTCTCCTCGCACGCCAAGCGCTTCGCTGCGGATTCTGCGATGGAGGTGACCACCGACGCCGTGCAGATCTACGGCGGCTACGGGTTCATCAAGGACTACCCGGTCGAGAAGCTGATGCGCGACGCCAAGATCATGCAGCTCTACGAGGGCACCTCGCAGATCCAGCGGCTCGTGATCGCCCGCGAGATCCTGATGCCCCGCCGAGTCGAACAGCCGGCCGTGGACAGGCCGCTCGCGGCCGCGGCCTAGAGAGGCCGGCAGGTCTACGAAATGGACCAGCCGCTCGAGCTCATTCTGGCCCGCAACC